>NZ_JBBPBZ010000002.1:3372500-3643327 GCF_038070105.1 Methylocystis sp. IM3
ATATTGACGACGGTCGCGCCGGCGAAGGGCGACGGGCCCTTGAGCTTAACGGCGTCGCGCGGGGGCGTTTCCGGCGCCGGAGCAAGGCGCATCGGCACGGCGATCTTCTTGCCGCCGCGCAGCACGCCGAGCGTCGCCTGCCCGCCCAGCGGCTTGGTGCCGAGACGATAGCCGACGGCCTCGGGATCGTCCGTCGCCTGCCCGTCGACCGAAACGATCACGTCGCCGCGCTTCAGTCCCGATTCGGCGCCCGGCCCCTTGGGATCGACGTCCGCAAGCAGCGCGCCTGTCGGCCGCTCGAGGCCGAGGCCCTCGGCAATCTCCTGCGACATGGTCTGGAGCGTGGCGCCGAGCCAGGGGCGCCGCACCAGCTTGCCGCCGCCCTTGGCCGCCGCCAGAACGCTCTTGACCATATTGACCGGAATGGCGAAGCCGATGCCGACCGACCCGCCGGATTTGGAGAAAATCGCCGAATTGATGCCGACGAGACGCGCATTCATGTCGACCAGCGGCCCGCCGGAATTGCCGGGATTGATGGCCGCGTCGGTCTGGATGAAGAAGCCGTAGTCGGAAATGCCGACATGGGTGCGCGCCAGCGCCGAAACGATGCCCTGCGTCACCGTCTGGCCGACGCCGAAAGGATTGCCGATCGCGAGCGTCAGATCGCCGACCTCGAGCGCGTCCGAATCGCCGAGCTCCATGGTGGGGAAATTCGTTCCCTCGGTCAGCTTGAGCACGGCGAGGTCGGTCCGCGGATCGCGCAGCAGGATCTTGGCGGGGATTTCCCGCTTGTCGGCGAGCGCGACCTTCACGTCCGTCATGCCCTCGATCACATGGTTGTTGGTGACCACCAGGCCGGACGGGTCCACGATGACGCCGGAGCCCAGCGACTGGGCCGTGGGGGAGCGTCCCGGCATCCCGCCGCCTTCGCCGAAGAAGCGGCGGAAGATCGGGTCGTCGAGGAGCGGGTTCGCGGGCATGCGCTCGACGCGCGAGGCGAAGACGTTGACGACCGCCGGCTGGGCTTTCTTCACGACAGGCGCAAAGGAGACGGCGATCTCGGCGCGACTCTTCGGGACGGCGGGGGACTCGGAGGGAGACGCCTGCGTCTGTTGCGCGGCGAGGGGAATAGGCGCGAGGGAGACGGCGGCGAAGGCAATGGCTACGAAGGCGCTATTCCGAGGGATCAAAGGCATAAGCCGCTCCAAGATGAGTCGCGTGCTGGCGAATATAGGGATGAAATCCGGGCGGCGCGAGACTGAGCCGGGGCCTCAGCGCAACGCCTGCCCGATCGGGGCTCCCAGCGCGCCATAGGCGAGCGCCGCCGTCGTCTTATGGGCGGCGATGCAGCCGGACGCGCCCGCCCTCGGTCCCGCGAAATGGGCGAGGAGCGAAAGACCCGGAGCAAGCAACAGGAACGCGAAGCGCACCCATCCGCCTCCAATACTGGCGTAAAAGAAAAGGGCGGCCGCCAAGCGCGCCGCCCCTTCTGATCTCAGCAAAAGCTTCGGAGCGCCGGAGACAAAGCCTGACGCCGAGCTGTCTGCTTGCATGATTGATTACGCCTCGGCTTCCTCGGCGCCGAGCACGGGGCCCGAATCCTGGCCGCGCGCGTCGACGTCGCGATCCACGAATTCAATGACCGCGAGCGGCGCATTGTCTCCGTAACGGAAACCGGCCTTCAGCACGCGGGTGTAGCCGCCGTTGCGGTCCTTGTAGCGCGGGCCGAGCACGTCGAAGAGCTTGCCGACGAGCTTGACGTCCTTGATCTGGGCGATGGCCTGACGGCGGGCGTGGAGATCGCCGCGCTTGCCGAGCGTCACCAGCTTCTCGACGACAGGACGCAGATCCTTGGCCTTCGGCAGGGTCGTGACGATCTGCTCGTGCTTGATCAGCGCCTGCGCCATATTGGCGAACATGGCCTTGCGATGCTCATGGGTGCGGCCGAAACGGCGCTTCTTGTGACCGTGATACATATGGCTCTCCGTTGGTTATGCGGCCGCCGTGCCAAGGAACGGCCGTCTCCTTATTTCCCTCTCCCGCTTGCGGGAGAAGGCGGCCCCGCAAAGCGGGATCGGTGGGGCAAGAGGCGCAGCTGACGCCCCGCCTCAGTAATGCTCCTCGAATCTCTTGGCGAGATCGTCGATGTTCTCCGGCGGCCAGCCCGGAACTTCCATGCCGAGGTGCAGACCCATCTGGGCGAGCACTTCCTTGATCTCGTTCAGGGACTTGCGTCCGAAGTTCGGCGTGCGCAGCATTTCCGCTTCCGACTTCTGGATCAGATCGCCGATATAGACGATGTTGTCGTTCTTCAGGCAGTTCGCCGAACGCACCGACAACTCCAGCTCGTCCACCTTCTTGAGCAGCGCCGGGTTGAAGGCGAGCTGCGGGATGGACGGAGCGGCCTCCTCGCGGCGAGGCTCCTCGAAGTTGACGAAGACGTTGAGCTGATCCTGTAGGATACGCGCAGAAAAGGCGAGCGCGTCCTCGGGGGTGAGCGCCCCATTGGTCTCGATGGTCATGGTGAGCTTGTCATAGTCGAGCACCTGGCCTTCGCGGGTGTTTTCGACGCGGTAGCTGACCTTCTTGACCGGCGAATAGAGGCTGTCGACGGGGATGAGACCGATCGGCGCGTCCTCCGCGCGGTTGCGATCCGCCGGGACATAGCCCTTGCCTGTCGACACGGTGAATTCGATGCGGATCTCGGCTCCATCGTCGAGCGTGCAGATCGCGAGGTCCGGATTGAGGATCTGAACGTCGCCGGTGGCCTGGATGTCGCCAGCGGTGACAACGCCGGGTCCGGTTTTCTTGAGGGTCAGGCGCTTCACGCCTTCGCCCTGATATTTGATGGCCACGTCCTTGATGTTGAGGACGATGTCGGTCACGTCCTCGCGCACGCCCGGAATGGACGAGAACTCATGCAGGACGCCGTCAATGTGAATGGAGGTGATCGCCGCGCCCTGCAGCGACGAAAGAAGAATGCGGCGCAGGGCGTTGCCGAGCGTCACGCCGAAGCCGCGCTCCAGCGGCTCGGCGACCGCGGTCGCCATGCGGCGCGGATCGTCGCCGGGGGCCACCTCGAGCTTGTTCGGCTTGATGAGTTCCTGCCAGTTCTTCTGGATGCTCACTGGGACGCCTTTCCTTGAAGCTTCTGAACGCGACCCGGCGGGGAGGTCGCCGGGTTCGCGCGCGAAATATGCTCGATGAAAGCGGGCTCCTGCCCTGGCGTCAGACGCGCCGGCGCTTGCGCGGGCGGCAGCCGTTGTGCGGGATCGGAGTCACGTCGCGGATCGAGGTGACGGTGAAACCCGCCGCCTGCAGCGCCCGCAGGGCGGATTCGCGACCCGAGCCGGGACCCGAAACCTCGACCTCAAGCGTCCGGACGCCGTGTTCGCCCGCCTTGCGGGCGGCGTCCTCGGCCGCCATCTGCGCGGCGTAGGGCGTCGACTTGCGGGAGCCCTTGAAGCCCATCGAGCCAGCCGACGACCAGGACACAGTGTTGCCCTGCGCGTCGGTGATGGTGATCATGGTGTTGTTGAATGTCGAATTGACATGCGCAACGCCGGAAACAATGTTCTTGCGCTCGCGGCGACGAACGCGGGTAGTGTCCTTGGCCATGGTGTTCTTGTCCTTCGAACGCGCCCGTAACGCCAGGCGCTGGGGAGTTGAGGTCGTCTATTCTGTCGGCGCGGCAGGACTTATCCCAACCACGCGACGGAGCGCGCCCCGGAACGAGTCCGGGGCGGATCGGCACAGCCGCCGATTACTTCTTCTTGCCGGCGATCGGCTTGGCCTTGCCCTTGCGGGTGCGCGCATTCGTGTGCGTGCGCTGACCGCGAACCGGGAGCTGCCGACGATGGCGCAGGCCACGGTAGCAGCCGAGATCCATCAGACGCTTGATGTTGATCGCGACCTCGCGGCGCAGATCGCCCTCCACGAGATAATCTCGATCGATCGTCTCGCGAATCTGCAGAACTTCGGCGTCCGTGAGTTGGGCGACGCGGCGTTCGGCCGGAATGTTCACCTTCTCACAGATTTCGGCCGCCTTCTTGGCGCCGATGCCATGAATATACTGAAGCGCGATGACGACGCGCTTGTTCGTGGGGATGTTGACGCCTGCAATACGAGCCACGATTTTCTCCATTTGAGGCGGAGCCGAAGGCGCCGCCGGGGAACCCCGCGTCCGGTGGAGGCCGGCCCTTGCGGAGGAATGGGATCAGGGTTGCGCAGAACGCAAAAACGGAAGCCCTCCGAAGAGAACTTCCTCGAATTTTGGTCTGTAATCAGCCGATACCGAGCATGCGCGGGCGAGTCAAGCAAAAACTCGCGGAAGGAGTCGGATTTCTTCGACTCAGGCGGCGCATGCTTCGTCATCAAAGCCGAATTTGCGCGCTGCGTCCAGTCCCAGGCCGAGGCCCACGGCTCCGAACATGTCTCCTTCGACAATCCTGGCCCCCGGGGTTTCCCGCGTGACCGCGTTCCGCACCGCCGGAATGGCGGTCGAGCCGCCCGTCAGAAAAACCGCGTCGATGCGCTCTCCCCCGAGCCCCGAGGCGGCGAGCGTCTCCTTTAACGTGCGGGTGAGCGCGCCGAGTTGATCCACGATCGCCTCATGCAGCACGCTGGCGCCCGTTTCGAGCGCGAGTCCCTTCTCAACATCGCCGAGCTCGATTGTCGCCCGATCAGCGTCGGACAAGGCAATCTTGGCGCTTTCCACCGCCAGGGCGACCGAATGCCCCCGGCGACTTTGGACGACATCTGCGAGGCGGGCGATTTTCTCCGGCGCGAGCGCGTAGCGCGCAAGTTCCTCGAGATCACGCGCAACCCTGGGCGTGTAGAGGAAATTGATGCGGTGCCAGGTCGCGAGATCCACGTAGACGCCATTTGGAACACGAATGTCCTTGTCCGCGAAAGGCAGGCGCATTTCGCTCCCCAGGCCCAGATGCGGCATGACGGACTTCAGGCTGAAAAGCCGATCGATGTCCGTGCCGCCGATATGCACGCCCTTGTTGGCGAGAACGTCGCTGGCGCGGTCGGCCTTCGTCCTGGCCTGAGGCGACACGCGGACAATCGAAAAATCCGAGGTGCCGCCGCCAATATCGGCGATCAGCGCATATTGCTCCTCGCGCACGCTCCTCTCATAGGCAAGCGCGGCGGCGATGGGCTCATATTGAAAGGCGATCTCGCCAAACCCCTGGGCGCGGGCGATCTCCTCGAGCGCGTCCTGGGCGCGCTGATCGGCGGCCGGATCATCGTCGATGAAATGCACGGGTCGACCCAGAACGACACGCGTGACTTCAGCGCCCGCGCGGGCGTCCGCCGCCTGCTTGAGACGCCCGAGGATCAATCCGATTATGTCTTTGAACGTATAAGTCTTCGTCTTGATACGAACCGTTTCGTCCATCAGCGCCGTGCCTAGGACGGATTTGAGGCTTCGCATCAGCCGCCCGTCGACGCCGTCGACATATGCGCTGATCGCGGCCCGCCCGAACACCGGCTTGCCGTCAGAGAAGGGGAAGAAGATCGAGCTCGGCAGGGTGCGGCTCTCACCTTCGACCGCCGCAAGCTCGACGCCTTGCGGCCCTGTCAGGGCCACGGTCGAATTGGACGTGCCGAAATCGAGGCCGCAAAATGACTTTGCTTCCATGCGGGATTCTTGCGCGAATGTGGGAGAAGAGACTGGGCCGTCGCGCCGCGCGAAACGATTTCAGTGGCCGATCGATTTTTCGATGGCCGCGCTGACCTCGTCGATCGTCATCATCCCATCGACTTGTTTCAGCTCGCCGCGCGCCCCGTAATGTTCGGAGACAGGCGCGGTTTGCGCACGATAGGCTTCCAGCCGCGTCTTGAAGCTTTCGGGATTGTCATCGGCGCGCACGTCCTTGCCAGCCGCCAGACTTTCGGCGACGCGCTTCCGCATCCGGTCGACCAGCGCGTTTTCGTCCACGACCAGCTCCAAGACCGCGTCAAGCCTTATGTTTTTACGAGCAAGAAGCTCGCGCAGCGCTTCGGCCTGGGCGACCGTGCGCGGAAAACCGTCGAGAATGAATCCGTTCACGCAATCCGGCGCATCGATGCGTTGATCGATGATGCCGATGACCACTTCGTCGGGCACGAGCTGGCCCGCGTCCATCAACGCCTTCGCCTTGAGGCCGATCGGCGTTCCGGCGGCGACCGCCGCGCGGAGCATGTCGCCTGTCGAGAGCTGCGGAACGCCGAGCCGCTCGACCAGCCGCGCCGATTGTGTCCCCTTTCCGGCGCCGGGAGGGCCGAGAAGGACCAGTCTCATCGACGCCGCCCCTTCAGCTTGGTCTTGCGGATCAGCCCCTCATATTGCTGCGCCTGCATGTGGCCATGGATCTGGGCGACCGTATCCATCGTCACGCTCACCACGATGAGGAGCGAGGTGCCGCCGAAATAGAAGGGCAGGTTCGCATAAGCGATGAGTCCCTCCGGCAGCAGGCAGATGATCGCAAGATAGGCCGCGCCGAGGACGGTGATCCGCATGAGCACGTCATCGATGAACTTGGCGGTGCGTTCGCCGGGCCTGATGCCAGGAATGAAGCCGCCATGCTTCTTCAAATTGTCAGCCGTCTCGGTCGGATTGAAGACAATCGCCGTGTAAAAGAAGGCGAAGAACACGATGAGCCCGACATAGGCCAGCATGTAAAGAGGGCGGCCATGCCCGAAATAGGCCGAGATCGTCGCAAAGACGCTTTCCGACCCCGTCGACTGGTAGAAATTCGCGACCGTCGTCGGCAGGAGCAGCAGCGAGGAGGCGAAGATCGGCGGAATCACGCCGGCCGTGTTGAGCTTCAGGGGCAGGAAGGATGTCTGGCCTTCATACACGCGGTTGCCGTGCTGGCGCTTGGGATAGGTGATCAGCAGACGCCGCTGCGCACGCTCCATGAAGACGATGAAGGCGACCACGAAAAAGGACATGGCGATGACGCCGACGATCACGCCCGTCGAAATCGCGCCCTGCCGGCCAAGTTCGAGGGTCGAGACAATGGCCGACGGAAACGCCGCGACAATGCCCGCAAAGATGATGAGCGAAGATCCGTTGCCGATTCCGCGTGACGTAATCTGTTCCCCGAGCCACATCAGGAACATGGTTCCGCCGACGAGGGTCACCACTGTCGTGATGCGGAAGAACAGTCCTGGCTCGGTCACGACGCCCTGCTGGCCTTCGAGGCCGATCGCCATGGCGTAGGCCTGGAACGTGGCGAGCGCGACAGTCAGATAACGGGTGTATTGGTTGAGGACCTTGCGGCCCTGCTCGCCTTCCTTCTTCAGCGATTCGAGGCTCGGAAACACCGAGGTGAGAAGCTGAATGATGATCGACGCCGAGATATACGGCATGATGTTGAGAGCAAAGATCGCGCGGCGCTGGACGGCGCCGCCGGCGAACATGTTGAAGAGCTCCAGCATGCCCTTCGACTGGCCGAAGAAACTCTTCGCGAACGCCTCCGGATCGATACCGGGCAGCGGCACATAGGTGCCGAGTCGATAAACGATGAGCGCGCCGAGCGTAAACCAGATACGCCGCTTGAGTTCCTCGGACTTGCCGAAGGCGGAGAGATTGACGTTGGCCGCGAGCTGCTCGGCTGCCGATGCCATGGAGGAACTCCCCTTTGTCGCGCCGGTTCTTCTGCGGCGCCTTCTTGTTAGTGGCAGGCGCTTCGGGGGGCTTTAGGCGGCCCGCGCCGCGCGCCCGGCGATTACGTGACGCTTCTATAAGGCAAAGCGGCCGCTCATGCGAGAGCGGCCGCTCAAAATCATCTCGTCAAGCCGCGGCGATGTCGCCCGCGAGGAGCTTAACCGAGCCTCCCGCGCCTTCGATCGCGGCAATGGCGCCCTTGGAGGCGGCCGCCACTTCGAAGGAGAGTTTTGACTTGATCTCTCCCTGGCCGAGGATCTTCACCCCGTCCCGCGGCTTCGTCGCCAGGCCGGCGGCGATCAGCGCGTCAATCGTGACCGGCGCCGAGGCGTCGAGCTTGCCAGCGTCGACGGCCTGCTGAATGCGTCCGATGTTGATCTCGTTGTAGTCGGTCGAGAAGGGGTTAAAGAACCCGCGCTTGGGCAGGCGACGATGCAACGGCATCTGGCCGCCTTCGAAGCCCTTGATCGAGACGCCGGTCCGAGCCTTCTGGCCCTTGACGCCGCGTCCACCGGTTTTGCCCTTGCCCGAGCCGATGCCGCGGCCAACGCGCATCCGGTTCTTGCTGGAGCCCGGATTGTCGGAAAGTTCGTTGAGTTTCATTGCCGCGTCCTCACTTCCCGTCGACGATTTTGACGAGATGCGCCACTTTGGCGATCATGCCGCGCACGGCCGGGGTGTCTTCCAGCTCGCGCTTGCGGCCGATCCGGGTCAGGCCGAGGCCGAGGAGCGTTCTGCGTTGACGCTCCGGGCGGCCGATCGCGCTGCCCGTCTGCTCGACGGTGATCTGCTTGGTGTTCGCCATGTCAGATCCTCCCCTTAAGCGTCGACGGCGTCGGCGTCGACGCCCTGGCGCCGCGCCTGCAGCGCAGAAACCTTGAGCGAGCGGCGCGCCGCGACCGAGCGCGGCGAGTCCTCGCGGCCAAGCGCGTCGAAGGTCGCACGGATCATGTTGTAGGGATTCGACGACCCCTGGCTCTTGGCGACGACGTCATGCATGCCGAGCGTCTCGAACACGGCGCGCATCGGGCCGCCCGCAATGATGCCCGTGCCCGCAGGCGCGGCGCGCAGGATCACGCGGCCCGAGCCATGGCGGCCGTAGACGTCGTGGTGCAGGGTGCGGCCTTCGCGAAGCGGCACGCGAATCAGCGCGCGCTTGGCGGCTTCCGTCGCCTTGCGAATCGCTTCCGGAACTTCGCGCGCCTTGCCGTGGCCGAAGCCGACGCGGCCCTTCTGGTCGCCGACGACGACCAGCGCGGCGAAGCCGAAACGGCGGCCGCCCTTCACGACTTTCGCGACGCGATTGATGTGGACCAGACGGTCTACAAATTCGCTGTCGCGCTCTTCCCTATCCCGGTCGCGACCACGACCGCCTTCAGCTTCACGCGCCATTTCTCTATCCGTCACTTACGCGGCGCAATCGCGCCGCTCGCTTCGTTTTTCGCTTCTTCCGCGCCGGGAGAAGCAGATTTAGAATTGCAAGCCGCCCTCGCGGGCGCCTTCGGCCAGCGCCTTAACGCGGCCGTGATACATATACGCGCCGCGATCGAACACCACCTGAGTGACGCCTTTCGCAGTCGCGCGTTCCGCAAGCAGCTTCCCGACGACCTTAGCGGCTTCGACATCTGCGCCGGTCTTCAGAGATTCGCGGTTTGCCTTCTCGATCGTGGAAGCGGCGACGAGGGTCTGGCCGTTCTCGTCGTCGATGATCTGCGCATAGATCTGCTTCGATGAACGGAAGACGGACAGACGCGGGCGGCCATAGGCGCGCTCGCGGATCGCCTTGCGGACACGCGCCTTGCGGCGCTGTTCGATGCTGACATCCTTTGCCATGGCGGCAGGTCCTTACTTCTTCTTGCCTTCCTTGCGGAAGATGAATTCGTTGGCGTATTTGACGCCCTTGCCCTTGTAGGGCTCGGGGCCTCGAAGCGCGCGGATCTCGGCGGCGACCTGCCCGACCTGCTGCTTGTCTATGCCGCTGATCATGATCTCCGTCGGCTTCGGCGTCGCGATCGCGATGCCTGCAGGGATCGGATAGTTCACATCATGCGAATAACCGAGCGCAAGCTGAAGGACCTTGCCCTGAACGGCGGCGCGGTAGCCGACGCCGGTGATTTCCAGCTTCTTCTCGAAGCCGGCCGTTACGCCGATGACGAGATTGTTGACGCGGGCGCGGGACGTGCCCCAGAGCGCGCGCGCGCGCTTGGAGTCGTTGCGCGGATCGACCTTGATGGCGTTGTCCTGATGAACGACCGAGACGTCCTCGGGCACCAGGAACTCGAGCTGGCCCTTCGCGCCCTTTACGGACACGAGCTGGCCGTCGACCTTGGCGGTGACGCCGGCCGGAACGACCACAGGCTTCTTGCCGATACGAGACATTGTTGCAATTCCTGTTCAGTCTGAAAGCGCGTGCGAGGTCAGAAGACCTTGCACAACACCTCGCCGCCGACGTTGTTCTCACGCGCTGCATGATCGGCCATGACGCCCTTGGGCGTAGACATGATGGTCACGCCGAGGCCGTTGGCGACACGCGGGACAGCATCGACGGCCGCATAGACGCGACGGCCCGGGCGCGATACACGCTCGATCTGCTTGATCACCGGCTCGCCGTCGAAATATTTGAGTTCGATTTCGAACTCAGTGCGGCCGTTGCCAAAATCAGTGGTCGAGTAGCCACGGATGTAACCCTCGTCCTTGAGCACGTCGAGGACGTGCGCACGCAGTTTCGAGCCAGGCGTCGAAACCTTGCTCTTGCGGCGCATCTGCGCATTGCGGATGCGGGTGAGGAGATCTCCCAACGGATCGTTGATCGCCATCTCTCAGAGTCTCCTTACCAGCTCGACTTCACGAGGCCCGGGATGAGGCCACGGGAGCCGAGCTCGCGCAGCGCGATGCGCGACATCTTCAGCTTGCGATAGAAGGCGCGCGGACGGCCGGAAATCTCGCACCGATTGCGGATGCGGATGGCCGCCGAATTACGGGGCAGCTCGGCCAGTTTGAGGCGCGCCTCGAACTGCTCCTCGATGCTCAGCGACTTGTCATTCGCCTTCGCCTTCAGCCGCTCGCGACGGCCGGCGTAAGACTTCACCAGCCGCTCCTTCTTCTTATTGTTCTCGATCGCGCTTTTCTTCGCCATGAGTGGTCTTGCCTTTCGGTATCCGCGTTTGAGGGCTTAAAAAGCCCTCACTGCCGGAACGGGAAATTGAACGCCCGGAGAAGGGCGCGCGCTTCTTCGTCGGTCTTCGCCGTGGTGCAAACGATCACGTCCATGCCGAGAATTGACTCGGCCTTGTCGTAGTCGATCTCCGGGAACACGATGTGCTCCTTGATGCCCAGGGCGTAATTGCCGCGGCCGTCGAAGGATTTCGGATTGAGCCCACGGAAATCGCGCACGCGCGGCAGCGCAACGGTGATCAGGCGATCGAGAAACTCGTACATCCTGGTCTTGCGAAGAGTCACCTTCGCGCCGATCGGCATGTTTTCACGCACCTTGAAGGTCGAAATGGCCTTGCGGGCGCGTGTGATGACCGGCTTCTGCCCCGCGATGAGGCTAAGGTCGCCAGCCGCCGACGTCACCTTCTTCGTGTCGTTGACCGCTTCGCCCACGCCCATGTTGAGGACGATCTTGTCGATGGTCGGCACTTCGAGGGCGTTTTTGTAGCCGAACTGTTTGATCAGCTCCTCACGCACGACCTCGTCGTAATGCTTCCTCATGCGCGGCGTATATCCCGCGACGCTCGCCTTGGCGACGGCGGCGGTTTCAGCCTTCGCCGGCTTCTCCTTGGCGGCCTTCGGAGCCTTCGCGGCGGCCTTGTCCGCCTTGGGCTTCTTTTCCTCAGCCATCGATCAATTCTCCGGAACGCTTGGCGACGCGGACCTTGCGGCCGTCGTCGAGAATCTTGAAGCCAATGCGGGTCGCCTTCCCGTCCTTGGGGTCAGCGACCGCAAGGTTGGACAAGTCGATCGCGGCAGCCTTGTTCACGATGCCCGCTTCGCGGTCTTTCGTCTGGCGCTGATGGCGCTTGACCATGTTCACGCCGTCGACGATGGCGCGCCCCTCTTCAGGGATCACGCGCATAACCTCGCCGCTCTTGCCCTTGTCGCGGCCGGTGAGAACGACGACCTTGTCGCCCTTCTTGATTTTGGCGGCCATTACAGCACCTCCGGCGCGAGCGAGATGATCTTCATGTGGTTCTTCGCACGCAGTTCGCGCGGGACCGGCCCAAAGATGCGGGTGCCGATCGGCTCCTGCTGGTTGTTGATCAGCACCGCAGCGTTCGAGTCGAACCGAATCACGGAGCCGTCCGAACGCTTGATGTCCTTCGAGGTGCGAACGACGACGGCCTTCAGGACGTCGCCCTTCTTGACGCGACCACGCGGAATAGCCTCCTTGATGGAGACGACGATAATGTCGCCCACGCCGGCATATTTCCGCTTCGAGCCGCCCAGCACCTTGATGCACATCACACGGCGGGCGCCGGAATTGTCGGCGACGTCGAGGTTTGTTTGCATCTGAATCATGGCTTACCCGCCTTTCACTCCGGTCTGGTTTCGGCATCGCCCGATCGCGACGGCCGACTTCGTCCGGAAAACCTGATGTTCAATTTCAGCGCGCTTCCACAGCGCATGAGCCATGCGTTGGGGAAGCGCGCCAGATTTTTCCAAGGGCTCGAGCGGTCTCTATAAGGGCATGCGACCCTTTTGTGAACCGGCTCGAGCGATGTATTTACGCGTTCGAGGCGTTTTCGACAACCCGCCAGCGCTTCAACTTCGAGATCGGGGCCGTCTCCTCGATCGTGACCGCGTCTCCGACCTTGAACGCGCCGCTCTCGTCGTGTGCGTGGTAATGCTTCGTGCGGCGCACCGTCTTCTGGAACAGCGGGTGGGTAAAACGGCGCTCGACCTTCACCACCACAGTCTTGTTCTGCTTGTCGCTGACGACGACGCCCTGGAGAATTCGCTTCGGCATGGCGGCTCTATACCTTACTTTCCCGCGCGCTTCTGCGCAGCGATGGTCTTGGCCCGGGCGATGTCGCGACGGATGACGCGCACGCGGGCGGTGTTCTCGAGCTGACCGGTCGCCCGCTGGAAGCGCAGGTTGAACTGCTCTTTCTTGAGCTTCAGCACTTCGTCGTTGAGCTGGTCGTCGGTCATCGCCTGGATGTCCGAGAGGCGCTGCCTGGATTTCATGTCGTCCTCCCTTATTCGGCGATGCGTTCGATGAAACGGGTCTTGATCGGAAGCTTGGCGGCGGCCAGCGTCAGCGCCTCACGGGCGAGCGGGGCAGGAACCCCGTCGACCTCGAACATGATACGGCCGGGCGCAACGCGCACAGCCCACAATTCGGGCGACCCCTTGCCCTTACCCATGCGGACTTCGGTCGGCTTCTTGGAAACCGGAACGTCAGGGAAGATGCGAATCCAGACACGGCCAGCGCGCTTCATATGGCGCGTCATCGCGCGGCGCGCCGCCTCGATCTGACGCGCGGTGATGCGCTCGGGCTCCAGCGCCTTCAGGCCGAACTGACCAAAGTTCAGCGAGAAGCCGCCCTTCGCGGCGCCGTGGATGCGGCCCTTGAAGGCCTTGCGGAACTTGGTGCGCTTTGGTGACAGCATGATAGGTGCTCTTTAATCTCTTGCGTGTTGCGCCTTAGGCCGCGTCGCCGCGAGGCTCGCGCGGCTCGCGACGACGGCGGTCGCGGTCACCGCGCTCGCGGTCACGCTCGCCGTGGTCGCCGCCGGCCGAAGCCGCTTCGGCCGCACGGCGCTCCTGCGCCATCGGATCGTGCTCGAGAATCTCGCCCTTGAAGATCCAGACCTTGATGCCGCAGGCGCCATAGGCGGTGTGAGCGGTCGCGGTACCGTAATCCACATCCGCGCGAAGCGTGTGCAGCGGCACGCGGCCCTCGCGATACCATTCGAGGCGGGCGATTTCGGCGCCGCCCAGACGGCCGGAGCAGTTGATGCGGATGCCCTGGGCGCCGAGACGAATGGCCGACTGGACCGCGCGTTTCATAGCGCGGCGGAAAGCGACGCGGCGCTCGAGTTGCTGCGCGATCGACTCCGCGACGAGAGCCGCTTCGGTCTCGGGCTTGCGCACCTCGACGATGTTGATGACGACCTCGGAGCCCGTCAGCTTGGCGACAAGCTTGCGGATCTTGTCGATGTCAGCGCCCTTCTTGCCGATCACGACGCCCGGCCGGGCGGAGTGAATGGTCACGCGACACTTCTTGTGCGGGCGCTCGATGACGATCTTGGAAACCGCCGCCTGCTTCAGCGTCTTCGACACCGCCTCGCGGATCGCCATGTCCTCGTGCAGGAGCTTCGCATACTCTCCCTTGCCCGCGAACCAGCGCGAGTCCCAGGTACGGTTGACGCCGAGGCGCAGCCCGATCGGATTAACCTTCTGACCCATGGTTTTCGATCCTTTAGGCGTTCGCTTGCGCTTCGACTTCGCGCACGATGATCGTCAGATTCGAGAACGGCTTCTCGATCCGGCTCGCACGACCGCGGGCGCGGGCGTGAAAGCGTTTCATGACCAGCGCCTTGCCGACGAAGGCCTGGGCCACGATCAGATCGTCGACGTCGAGGCCGTGATTGTTCTCGGCGTTGGCGATCGCGCTTTCGAGCGTCTTCTTCACCTCATGCGCGATGCGCTTTCTGGAAAACTCCAGATCGGCGAGGGCGCGGTCCACCTTCTTGCCCCGGATGAGCTGGGCGAGAAGATTGAGCTTCTGGGGCGACACGCGGATCATGCGGGCGACGGCTCGCGCCTCGTTTTCCGCGTTCCGAGGGGGATTGGCCTGCTTGGACATCTGAGCTTAGCCCCTCTTCGCCTTCTTGTCCGCTGCGTGACCGTGGAAGGTGCGCGTCGGAGCAAATTCGCCGAACTTGTGCCCGATCATGTCTTCCGACACCGAAACGGGGACATGCTTCTGGCCATTGTGCACGCCGAATGTCAACCCGACGAATTGCGGCAGGATGGTGGAGCGGCGGCTCCAGATCTTGATTACTTCGGAGCGGCCGGAGCCGCGCGAGGTTTCTGCCTTCTTCAGCAGATAGCCGTCGACGAACGGGCCTTTCCAAATCGAGCGAGCCATGGATTAGCCCTTCTTCTTGCGATCGTGCCGCGAGGACACGATGAAACGGTCGGTGGATTTGTTGCTGCGGGTTTTCTTGCCCTTGGTCGGCTTGCCCCATGGCGTCACCGGATGACGGCCGCCAGAGGTGCGGCCCTCGCCGCCGCCGTGCGGATGGTCGATCGGGTTCATGGTGACGCCGCGGTTGTGCGGGCGACGACCAAGCCAGCGCGAACGACCGGCCTTGCCGATCGAGGTGTTCATGTGGTCGGGGTTGGACACCGCGCCGATCGTGGCGAAGCACTGTCCGTGAACCAGGCGCTGCTCGCCGGAGTTCAGGCGGATGATGACATAGCCCTGGTCGCGGCCAACGATCTGGGCGTAGGTCCCCGCCGACCGCGCGATAGCGCCACCCTTGCCGATCTTCATCTCGACATTGTGCACGATTGTGCCGACCGGGATATTGGCGATCGGCATGGCGTTGCCCGGCTTCACGTCGACCTGCTGGCCCGAGACCACTTCGTCGCCGACCGAAAGGCGCTGCGGCGCGAGAATATAAGCCAGCGTGTCGTCCGCATAACGGATCAGCGCGATGAAGGCTGTGCGGTTCGGGTCATATTCCAGACGCTCCACCTTGCCGACCACGTCGACCTTGCGACGCTTGAAATCGACGAGGCGATAGGCCTGCTTGTGGCCGCCGCCGCGGAAGCGGACGGTGATGCGCCCGAGATTGTTGCGGCCGCCCTTCGAGGTCTTGCCCTCGGTGAGGGTCTTGACCGGCTTGCCCTTGTAGAGATCGCTGCGGTCGACGATGACGAGCTGGCGAAGGCTCGGCGTGACCGGCTTGAATGTCTTCAGCGCCATTTGTTAAGTCCTCACGCCTTCTCTTTTACAGACCGGTCGTAACGTCGATCTTGTGACCCTCGGCGAGCGTCACGACGGCTTTCTTCACGTCGCTCTGCTGGCCGCGGACGCCGCGGAACGCCTTGACCTTGCCCTTGCGGACCAGGGTGTTCACGGACTCGACCTTCACGTCGAAGAGACCCTCGACCGCCGCCTTGATCTGCGGCTTGGTCGCGGTCTTTGCAACCTTGAAGACCACTTTGTTGTTCTCGGAAGCGAGCGTCGCTTTTTCGGTGATGACCGGGGCGACGATCACGTCGTAATGGCGCACGTCCTTGCTCATTTCAGGCGCGCCTCCAGCGCGTCCACCGCGGCGCGGGTCAGAACCAGCTTCTCGCGACGAATGATGTCGTAAACATTGACGCCCTCGACCGGCAGCACGTCGATCTGCGGGATGTTGCGGGCGGCGAGCGCGAAATTGTCCTGCAGCTCTCCGCCGACAATGATGATCGCATTCGACAGGCCGGACTTGGCGAAGCCGCCGGCGAGGATCTTCGTCTTGGGCTCGGCGAGTTCGGCCTTCTCCCACACGATGATGCCGCCATCCTTGGCCTTGGCCGAGAGCGCGTGCTTCAGCGCCAGCTGCCGCACCTTCTTGGGAAGGTCGTGGGCGTGGCTGCGGACCTGCGGACCGAAAGCGCGGCCGCCGCCGCGGAACTGCGGCACGCGCGCGGAGCCGTGGCGAGCGCCGCCGGTGCCTTTCTGCTTGTACATTTTCTTGCCGGTCCGGGCGATTTCCGCACGGTTCTTGACCGCATGGGTGCCCGCGCGGCGCTTGGCGAGCTGCCAGCGAATCATCCGGTGGATGAGATCCGCGCGCGGCTCGAGGCCGAAAATGTCATCGGAGAGTTCGATCGAACCGGCCGCCTGGCCGTCGAACGACGTGACGTCGATCTTCACGGCTCAGTCCTCCTTCTTTTCTTCTTGAGCGGGGGCCGCGTCGGCCTGGCCGGCCTCGGCGAGGCGGAACTTGCCCGGTTGCGGAGCGTCCTTGGGGAGCGCGCGCTTCACGGCGTCGCGCACGAAGATCCAGCCGCCGGCGGTGCCGGGGACGGCGCCCTCGACGAGCAGCAGCCCGCGCGCGACGTCGGTCTGCACGACGCGCAGATTCTGCGTGGTCACGCGCTCGACGCCCATGTGGCCGGCCATCTTCTTGTTCTTGAAGGTCTTGCCCGGATCCTGACGGCCGCCGGTCGAACCGTGGGAACGGTGAGAGATCGACACGCCGTGCGAAGCGCGCAGACCGCCGAAGCCCCAACGCTTCATCGGACCGGCGAAGCCCTTGCCGGTCGAGGTCCCGGTCACGTCGACGAACTGGCCGACGACGAAATGGTCGGCGGTGATCTCGGCGCCCACGGGCAGCAGCTCGTCCTCGTTCACACGGAACTCGGCAAGCTTCAGCTTGGGCTCGACCTTCGCCGCGGCGAAGCGCGTGCGCTCGGCCTTGGACACATTCTTCACCTTGGCGCGGCCGATGCCGAGCTGAACGGCGGTATAGCCGTTCTTCTCCTTGGTGCGCTGAGCGACGACTTGGCAGCCGTCCAGCTTCAGCACCGTGACCGGCACATGCTCGCCCGCCTCTGTGAAGACGCGGGTCATTCCGACCTTTTGCGCGATGACGCCCGACCGCATGTTCAATATTCCTTCGCGAGGCGACTGCCGCTGGCGCCGCCCAAATCTGTTCTTAGAGCTTGATCTCGACGTCGACGCCGGCGGCGAGATCGAGCTTCATCAGCGCATCCACCGTCTGCGGGGTGGGATCGACGATGTCGAGAACGCGCTTGTGGGTTCTGATCTCGAACTGCTCGCGCGACTTCTTGTCGATGTGAGGCGAGCGGTTGACCGTGAATTTCTCGATCTTGGTCGGCAGCGGGATCGGGCCACGGACCTGGGCGCCGGTGCGCTTCGCCGTGGACACGATTTCCTTCGTCGACGTGTCGAGAATCCGGTGATCGAACGCCTTCAGGCGAATCCGGATATTTTGACCGTTCATTGTCTCGTCCTTTGGGACCGCGAGCTGTCGTCGCCCGCTTTCATGCGCCTCGCGCCTCCATGAAGCGCGCGGCCTTGTTCACAAGAGCGAGCCGAAACGACCCGCGGTCCAGATTCGCTTCTTACTCGATGATCGAGGCGACGACGCCCGCGCCGACCGTGCGGCCGCCTTCGCGGATGGCGAAGCGCAGCTTCTCCTCCATGGCGATCGGAACGATCAGGGCCACTTCCATCGTGACGTTGTCGCCCGGCATCACCATCTCGACGCCCTCGGGCAGCGTCACGATGCCGGTCACGTCCGTCGTGCGGAAGTAGAACTGCGGGCGATAGTTGGTGAAGAACGGCGTGTGGCGGCCGCCCTCCTCCTTCGTCAGAATATAGGCCTCGGCCTTGAACTTCGTGTGCGGCTTCACCGAACCCGGCTTGCACAGCACCTGGCCGCGCTCCACGTCCTCGCGCTTCGTGCCGCGCAGCAGGCAGCCCACGTTGTCGCCCGCCTCGCCCTGATCGAGCAGCTTGCGGAACATCTCGACGCCCGTCACCGTCGTCTTCGTCGTCGGACGGATGCCGACGATCTCGACTTCCTCGCCCACCTTCACGACGCCGCGCTCGATACGGCCCGTCACCACCGTGCCGCGGCCCGAAATCGAGAACACGTCCTCGACCGGCATCAGGAACGGCTGATCCTTCGGACGCTCCGGCTGCGGAATGTAGCGGTCGACCTCCTGCATCAGCTTCAGGATCGCGTCATGGCCGATCTCGGGGTTCTTGCTCTCCAGCGCGCACAGCGCCGAGCCCTTCACGATCGGAATGTCGTCGCCCGGGAACTCATATTTCGACAGAAGCTCGCGCACTTCCAGCTCGACGAGCTCGAGGAGCTCCGGATCGTCGACCATGTCGACCTTGTTGAGGAACACGACCAGAGCCGGCACGCCCACCTGGCGGGCGAGCAGAATGTGCTCGCGCGTCTGCGGCATCGGGCCGTCGGCCGCCGAAACCACCAGGATCGCGCCGTCCATCTGCGCCGCGCCGGTGATCATGTTCTTCACATAGTCGGCGTGGCCAGGGCAGTCCACGTGCGCATAGTGGCGGTTCTGCGTTTCATATTCGACGTGCGCCGTCGAAATCGTGATGCCGCGCGCCTTCTCTTCCGGAGCCTTGTCGATCTGGTCATAGGCCGTGAAGGTCGCCCCGCCCGTCTCCGCCAGAACCTTGGTGATCGCCGCCGTCAAGGACGTCTTGCCATGATCGACGTGACCGATCGTCCCGATGTTGCAGTGCGGCTTGGTGCGAGAGAATTTTTCCTTGGCCATTGCCGTGCTCCTTTAGAGAGTTCCGTTTTACCCTAGCGTTCGCGAGATCAGGCGTATTTCGCCTGCACCTTCTTCGACTCGGCTTCGGGCACCTGTTCGTAATGATCGAATAGCATCGTGTAGCTGGCGCGGCCTTGCGTGCCGGAACGCAGCTGATTGACATAGCCGAACATGTTTGCGAGCGGCACCATGGCGTTGATCACCACGGCGTTGGCGCGCATGTCCTGACCCTGGATCTGACCGCGACGCGAATTGAGATCGCCAATGACGAAGCCGGTGTATTCCTCCGGCGTCACCACTTCGACCTTCATGATCGGCTCGAGCAGAACCGAGCCGCCCTTGGTGAGGGCTTCGCGGGTCGCCGCGCGGGACGCGATTTCGAAGGCGAGAACCGAAGAGTCGACGTCGTGGAAGGCGCCGTCGATGAGCGTCGCCTTGAGATCGACGACCGGGAAGCCCGCGAGGATGCCCGAGGTCGTGACGGACTGAATGCCCTTGTCGACGCCGGGGATGTATTCCTTCGGAACTGCGCCGCCGACGATCTTCGACTCGAATTCATTGCCAGCGCCGGCTTCGTTCGGCTCGTAGATGATCTTCACGCGAGCGAACTGGCCGGTGCCGCCGGTCTGCTTCTTGTGCGTGTAGTCGATCTCGACCTTCTTGCCGAGACGCTCGCGATAGGCGACCTGCGGCGCGCCGATGTTAGCGTCGACCTTGTAGGTGCGCTTCAGAATGTCGACCTTGATGTCGAGATGCAGTTCGCCCATGCCCTTGAGGATGGTCTGGCCGCTCTCCTGATCGGTCGAGACGCGGAAGGACGGATCCTCCGCCGCGAGCTTCTGCAAGGCGATGCCGAGCTTTTCCTGGTCCGCCTTGGACTTCGGCTCGATCGCGATCTCGATGACCGGATCGGGGAACTCCATGCGCTCCAGAATGACGGGCTTCTGCTGATCGCAGAGCGTGTCGCCGGTGCGAGTCTCCTTGAGGCCGGCGAGCGCGACGATGTCGCCCGCATAGGCTTCCTTGATGTCTTCGCGGTTGTTCGCATGCATCAGCAGCATGCGGCCAATGCGCTCTTTCTTGTCCTTCGTCGAATTGAGCACGGTCGTGCCCGACTCGATTTTGCCGGAATAGACGCGCGCGAAAGTGATGGTGCCGACGAAGGGATCGTCCATGATCTTGAAGGCGAGCATGGAGAAAGGCTCGCTGTCCGACGGATTGCGGACCATCTCGGCGCCCGTGTCCATGTCGACGCCCTTGATCGCCTCGCGGTCGATCGGCGACGGGAGGAAGTCGACCACCGCGTCGAGCAGGGGCTGAACGCCCTTGTTCTTGAAGGCCGAGCCACAGAACACCGGATGGAAGACGATGCCGCGCACGGCTTTGCGGATCAGCGCCTTCAGCGCCTCTTCGCTCGGCTCGACGCCGTCGAGATAGGCGGCCATGGCGTCGTCGTCGAGCTCGACCGCCGCTTCGATCAGCGCGGTGCGATATTCTTTCGCCTTGTCGAGAAGGTCGGCCGGAATTTCCTCGTCGTGATATTTGGCGCCGAGACCCTCGTCCTCCCAGACGACCGCCTTCATGCGGATCAGGTCGATGATGCCCTTGAAGTTGTTTTCAGAGCCGATGGGCAACTGCACGCAAACCGGACGGCCGCCGACGCGGGTCTTGATCTCCTCGGCGCAGCGGAAGAAATCCGCGCCGATCTTGTCCATCTTGTTGACGAAGACGATGCGCGGCACTTTGTACTTGTCCGCCTGACGCCAGACGGTTTCCGTCTGCGGCTCAACGCCCTGGTTGCCGTCGAGAACGCAAACCGCGCCGTCGAGCACGCGCAGCGAACGCTCGACCTCGATCGTGAAATCGACATGGCCGGGAGTGTCGATGATGTTCAGGCGCTTGCCGTTCCAGAAGGTGGTCGTCGCGGCGGAGGTGATCGTGATGCCGCGCTCCTGCTCCTGCTCCATCCAGTCCATCGTCGCGGCGCCTTCGTGCACCTCGCCGATCTTATGGCTCTTGCCGGAATAATAGAGGATGCGCTCCGTCGTCGTCGTCTTGCCGGCGTCGATATGCGCCATGATGCCGAAGTTGCGGTAGTCCTCGATCGGATGCGAGCGGGCCATAACTTATGTCCTCGTGAGAGCTTTGACGACGCCTTACCAGCGATAATGCGAGAAGGCGCGGTTGGCTTCCGCCATGCGATGCGTGTCTTCGCGCTTCTTCACCGCGGCGCCGCGGTTGTTGGAGGCGTCGAGCAGTTCGGCCGACAGACGGTCGACCATGGTCTTGTCGTTGCGGGCGCGGGCCGCGGTGATGATCCAGCGGATCGCCAACGCCTGACGGCGCTCTGTGCGCACTTCGACCGGCACCTGATAGGTGGCGCCGCCGACGCGACGGGAACGGACCTCGATCGCCGGCGCGACATTGTCGAGCGCCTGCTTGAAGACCGCCAGCGGATCGCTCTTGGCCTTGACCTCGACCTGGTCGAGCGCGCCGTAGACGATCGCCTCGGCGACCGATTTCTTGCCGTCGTACATGATCGAGTTCATGAACTTCGCGAGCACCACGTCGCCAAACTTGGCGTCCTCGATGACCTCGCGCTTTTCCGCCCGGTGACGTCTCGACATGACCTGATCTCTCTTTTTCACCGTGACGGCCGAATCTGTGCCGGCCATCCGCTGATCTTGTTTCCCTTAGAGCCCCGAGCCGCGTCACGCGCCCGGGGCGACCCTTGCTACGCTCGGGTCACTTCGGACGCTTCGCGCCATATTTCGAACGGCGCTGCTTGCGGTCCTTGACGCCCTGCGTGTCGAGCACGCCGCGCAGAATGTGGTAGCGCACGCCGGGAAGATCCTTGACGCGGCCGCCGCGGATCATGACCACCGAATGCTCCTGAAGGTTGTGACCTTCGCCCGGAATGTAGCCGATCACCTCGAAGCCGTTGGTCAGACGCACCTTGGCGACCTTACGAAGGGCCGAGTTCGGCTTCTTCGGCGTCGTCGTATAGACGCGGGTGCACACGCCGCGCTTCTGCGGGCAGGCGCCGAGATGGCGGGCCTTCTCGCGATACGTCTTCGGGTGACGCGGCTTGCGGATCAACTGGCTGATCGTCGGCATCAAAAAGTCCTTCGCTTCGCTCTAATCGCGAATGGCGGATGTTCGGGTTGACCCGCTGGCGCGTCGGTTCAAAGACGCGCAAACGAGCGAAGCGCCGATGGCCGCAAAGCCAAGGCGCTTCTAACGCAGAGGACCCCAAGCATGGCCCGGGATCGTGCCTTCCTGTCCGACGCCGCAAGGCGACGGCATGATTACCAATCCGGCGGGGCCGGCATTACTTGGCGGTCACAGGCAAGGCGACAGCGTTTAAGTTCGGAAGGTCGCGAGCGCGGCGCTCACCGACGGCGTGAACTTACGGCCTGTCGAAAGTGGGCGGAACCTAATCTCGCCTTCGCGAGGCGTCAAGCGAAGATTGTGCGTGCGCCAGGAAAAATTAGGCAAAAAAAAAGGCGCGTCGATTGCCGGCCTCTTTTGCGTGCGTCGCCGCTTGGAACAAGCAGTCAAAAACAAGTGGTCAAAATAAAGAAAACGCGAGCGCCGCCGCTCGGGAGAGGCAGCCTGGCGTTGGCGACGACGCCCGCCCCAGTGACGAGACCGGGGGCCGAGAAGTCGCGTTCAGCGCGGGACGGACAGTTTCACGCGGGGAGACAAGGTCGGCCTCGCTTGCGCTCTTTGGTCGCAGAGACCAAGGACTCGGTTCCTTTCGCAAAAGCCGGTAGAAAAGGCTTCAGCGGCGCCGACGGCGTCAAATAGGGACTTGATCAAGTAAAGGGAGGAAAGCCGAAAATGAGCCATGTCGCGCATGAGTTGCACGAAGAATTTCCCGAGAAGGCGCAGGCCATTCACGCGCTGAAGGCCGCAAATGCGCATTTCGCGCGCATCGCCGAGGAATATCACACGCTCAACCGCTCGATCCACCGCATGGAGACCAATGTCGAGCCGGTCGACGATTCGACGATCGAGGATCTGAAGAAGAAGCGCCTGTCGCTCAAAGACGAGATCGCCGGCTTCCTCGCGGCGATCTGACGGCCAAAGCCCTTCTGAGGGGCGCGGCGAAGACTGTTTCAGCCGCCGCGCCGCCTTCGCCCGATGAGCGAAGCTTTTGCATGGACGCTTCTCCGAAGCTCGCGCGCTTTGCGCGCCGCCCTCCAACGCCGCCGCTCATTTGACTGCCGCTGATTGGACCGCCGGGATGGCCGGAAGAGACGCCTTTGTCTCGCTCGCGCCCGGGCCTTCCCCGCCTATCGTCATGATTTCGCCTGCTTTCCCGCTTCAAACCGCGATTGGGGTCGCATTGGCGACCGAAAGCGTATATAAGAGTGGCAGGAGGCTGTCGCAGGCAAGCATGCCTCTTTGATGCGCATCAGGCGTTCTTGGCCGATTGAAAGGCCACATTTCAGCCGCGATGGGCCGGGACTTTACGGGCGATGGAAGCTTGAAAGTCGCCGGGCGACATTACCGGCCTCGCGCCCCGATTGAAGCATTCCGGGCGCTTCGAGGCCAAAAAATGTTCCGACGGACAGCCAGCCGCGCTCATCGCCGCCAACAAAGCAAAGGGTGATCATGCCGACCATCGCTCTCGTGGACGACGATCGCAACATTTTGACCTCGGTGTCCATCGCGCTCGAGGGCGAGGGCTACCGCGTGCAGACCTATACCGACGGCGCTCAGGCGCTCGACGGGCTGCGCGCCAATCCGCCGGATCTCGCGATTTTCGACATAAAGATGCCGCGCATGGACGGCATGGAGCTGCTCCGCCGCCTGAGGCAGAAGTCCGATATTCCGGTGATCTTTCTCACCTCCAAGGACGAGGAGATCGACGAGCTTTTCGGCCTCAAGATGGGCGCCGACGACTTCATCCACAAGCCATTCTCCCAGCGTCTCCTGGTGGAGCGCGTGAAGGCGATCCTGCGCCGCGCCAACCCCAAGGAGGCGGCCGCGCAGAAGGAGACGGAGGCCAAGGTTCTCGAGCGCGGCGCGCTGGTGATGGACCCCGAGCGCCACACCTGCACCTGGCGGGGCGATCCCGTCATCCTGACCGTGACCGAATTCCTCATTCTGCAATCGCTCGCCCAGCGTCCCGGCGTGGTCAAGAGCCGCAACGCGCTCATGGACGCGGCCTATGACGACCAGGTCTATGTGGACGACCGCACGATCGACAGCCACATCAAGCGGCTGCGCAAGAAGTTCAAGGTCGTGGATACCGACTTCGAGATGATCGAGACGCTTTACGGCGTCGGCTACCGCTTCAAGGAAGCGTGACGGGACGCCCATGGGCGCATTCGAGAGCGGCGACGTGCTGGCGGAGGACGCGGCGGAGGCTTCGGCCGCCGGCGGGGCCGCGCCGCGGCTGATCGACGCGCCCGTCCGGCCGACGCCGCGCCGGGTTCGGCCGCTCGGCCTGCGCCTGCGCCGCCTGATGCGCACGGCGCAGTCGCATCTCTCCTCATCGCTGACGCGACGCATCGTCGTTCTCAATCTCGGCGGGCTTGTGGCGCTGCTCGGCGGCTTCCTCTATCTCAACCAGTTCCGCGAAGGCCTCATCGACGCGCGCGTGCAAAGCCTGCAGACGCAGGGCGAGATCATCGCCGCCGCGGTCGCCGCCTCCGCGACCGTCGACACCGACGCCATCACCATCGATCCCGAGAAGCTCCTGAAGCTCGCGCCGGGCGAGAGCGCCAGCGCCGGCGAGGGCCAGCTGGCGCTGGAGTTTTCGCTCAACCCCGAGCGCGTCGGGCCGCTGCTGCGCCGCCTCGTCTCGCCGACGCGGCTTCGGGCGCGCATCTACGACCGCGACGGCTATCTCCTGCTCGATTCGCGCTCCGTTTCGGGCCGCAGCAACATTCTGCGTTTCGAGCTGCCGCCCACGGGGCAGACCACGACGATCGACGCGTCGTCTTTCCTGCAAAAGTCGCTTGATTTCCTGCGCCGGCTGACGCGCCGTCCGGAACTGCCGCTCTACGAAGACATCGGCATGGGCAATGGCAGGACCTATCCCGAGGTCGCGAGCGCGCTGGAGGGCCGGGCGCATTCGGTCGTGCGCGCCAACGCCAAGGGCGAGACGATCATTTCCGTCGCCGTGCCGGTCCAGCGGTTCCGCTCCGTGCGCGGCGCCCTTCTGCTCTCCACCATGGGCGGCGACATCGACGCGGTCATCGCCACCGAACGCTGGGGCATCATCCGCATCTTCCTGGTCTCGGCCGGCGTGATGCTGCTCCTGTCGCTCTTCTTCACCAATACGATCACCGAGCCGATGCGCCGCCTGGCCGAAGCGGCCGAGCGGGTGCGCCGGGGCGCGAAGTCGCGCCACGAAATCCCCGATTTTTCGGACCGTCCCGACGAGATCGGACATCTCTCCGCGGCGCTGCGCGACATGACGACCGCGCTCTACAATCGCATCGAGGCGATCGAGCATTTTGCGGCGGATGTCGCCCATGAGCTCAAGAATCCGTTGACCTCGCTGCGCAGCGCCGTCGAGACGCTGCCGATCGCGAAAACGGACTCGGCGCGCGACCGGCTGCTCGCCGTCATCAAGCACGATGTGGGCCGGCTCGACCGGCTGATCAGCGACATTTCCGACGCCTCGCGGCTCGACGCCGAACTCGCCCGCGCCGACATGCAGGACGTCGATCTCTCGAGGGCGCTCATCACCGTCGTCGACGTCGCGCGCGCCATCGAGCGGGGCGACGGCGTCGGCGTGGAGCTGACGATCCGGCAATATCCCAGCGACTCCCCACGCCAACGCTGGCGCGTGCTCGGCAACGATTCGAGGCTCGGCCAAGTGTTCAACAACCTCATCGACAATGCGCGCTCCTTCTCGAAACCGGGCGGCGCCGTGCGCGTGTCGCTGTGGCCGGAGTGCGCCAAGGGCCCGGGCGGCGCCGCGCTCGAGGGCTATGAGATCCTCGTCGACGACGACGGGCCGGGCATTCCCGAGGGCGCTTTCGAGCGCATTTTCGAACGCTTCTACACCGACCGGCCCGAACAGCGTTTCGGCCAGAATTCCGGCCTCGGCCTCGCCATCTCGCGGCAGATCATCGAGGCGCATGGCGGCCGCATCCGCGCGCTCAACCGGACCCTCGCCCATCCCGACGGCACGGACGAACCGGCGCCGGGCGACACAGTTCTCGGCGCGCGTTTCGTCGTCTGGCTTCCGGCGGCGCGATGACCGCCCGGACGGAGTCATATCTCCACGCCAATGCGGTGGCGCTGGGCGAGCGGGGCCTGCTGTTGCGCGGCCCTTCGGGCGTCGGCAAGAGCGCGCTCACCCTTGCATTGATCGCCCGCTTTGCGGCCAGGGGCGCCTTCGCGCGGCTCGTCGGCGACGACAGGGTGCGCGTCGACTCCCAAGACGGCCGGCTCGTCGCCCGCCCCCACCCGGCGATCGAAGGGCTCATCGAAATCCGGGGACTCGGCCTGGCGCGCGTTCCCTTCGAGAGGGCCTGCCGGCTGGACGCCGTCGTCGATATTTCGAACCCCGGCGAAACGCCGCCTCGGCGCCCGGAGGACGCCCAAAGAAGCGTCCTTCTGCGAGACGTCGCCCTGCCGCGTCTTTGCGTTCAGGGCTGCGACGACGTCTCTCTCGAAAGAATTGTCTTTTTCCTTCAGAGCATTAACGCATTTTGAAGCGATATCGCGCTTTTTGCTTGCCAATTCCGCGGCGACGCACAAAATGACGGCCCTGGCGAGCGACCGGCAAAATAGGATTGGGCGGCGCGGCTCAGCTTGTATATGCTGCCGCAGGGGGCGAAAAGCCGTGGCGGGATCGGCGCCAGAACCGCTTCGCGCAGCGCGAGACGTCTTCATGAGTGGTAGGGTCTGATGATCGGAATGGTCTTGGTGACCCATGGCCACCTCGCCACGGAGTTTCGCGCCGCGCTCGAACATGTCGTCGGGCCGCAGAGACAGCTCGTCTCCATTTCCATCGGCCCGGATGACGACATGGAGCGTCGGCGGGCCGATATTCTCGAAGCGATCCACAAGGCCGACAGCGGCGACGGCGTGGTGCTGCTTACCGACATGTTCGGCGGCACGCCGTCCAATCTGGCGATTTCCGTGATGAACGGCGGCAAGGTCGAGGTCCTCGCCGGCGTCAATCTGCCGATGCTGATCAAGCTGGCGTCGGTCCGCGACACGGCCACGCTCGAACAGGCCGTGCTCCAGGCTCAGGACGCCGGGCGGAAATATGTTTATATCGCCAGCCGAGTTCTCAACCCGAAGTGACTTGAATATGACCGAAGCGCAGGAGCGGGGAGCCGAAACGGCCGTCTCCCGCGATCTTCCGATTGTCAACCGCAAGGGCCTGCATGCCCGCGCGACAGCCAAATTCGTGCAGTGCTGCGAGAAATTCGACGCCGAGATCACCGTCGCCAAGGATGGCGAGACCGTCGGCGGCAGCTCGATCATGGGCATTCTGACTCTTGGCGCCGGCCAGGGCTCGACGATCACGATCACGGCGAGCGGGCCCCAGGCCCGGGAGGCGCTCGACGCCCTCGACGCGCTCGTCGCCAACCGCTTTGGCGAGGACGAGTAAAGGCCGGCGCCGCCGGCGCGGCCCCGCCCAGGCCCGCCCCAGGCCCTCCTCGCTCCCCGCCGCAAGGCCGCGCGCGGCGATCGCCCTCGCGCCGGGCCTTGCGCGGCGCAAGCGGCGCCTGTAATCGCTGATCGAGCGGCAAAACGGCGGGGTCGATGTCGGTCCTCAGAATCTACGCGCGCGTTCTCGGCGAGTTGCGCCCGCAGGCGCGCCTGTCGCTCATCCTGGTCGCCGCCAATCTTTCGTTCGCCATCGCGCAATTCGCCGAGCCGATGCTCTTCGGCCGCATCATCGACCGCATGACGCAGGCGCAGGCGCCTGGGCAGACCCTGACCTGGAGCGATCTGCTGCCGCTCCTTCTCGCCTGGGCGGGCTTCGGCCTGTTTTCGATCGGCGGCGCCATCCTCGTCGGGCTCAATGCCGACCGCCTCGCCCATCGCCGCCGCCTGGCCCTTCTGTCCGACTATTTCGAGCATGTGCTCAATCTTCCGCTGACCTTCCACACGGGCGTCCATTCGGGGCGGCTGCTGAAGACGATGCTCGACGGCTCCTCGGCCATGTTCGGCCTGTGGCTGTCGTTCTTTCGTGAAAACTGCGCCTCCTTCGTCGCGCTCTTCATCCTTCTGCCGGCGACCCTCTTCCTCAACTGGCGGCTGGGCGGCCTGCTCATGCTGCTCGTCGCCGTCTTCTACATGGCGACGAGCTATGTGCTGCGCCGGACGGAGGCGCTTCAGGGCGCGGTCGAGCGCCACAATTCCTCGCTCGCCGAGCGCGCCTCGGATGCGCTCGGCAACATTCCCGTGGTGCAGAGCTTCACGCGCATCGAGAGCGAATCGCATGCGCTGAGGCGCATCATCGACGATCTTCTGGCCGCGCAGATGCCGGTGCTCTCCTGGTGGGCGCTCGTGGCCGTGGCGAGCCGCGCCTCGGCGACGCTGACCATCCTGTCGATCTTCCTGCTCGGAACCTGGCTGCATCTCAAAGGCATGGCGTCGATCGGCGAGATCGTCACCTTCACCAACTTCGCCACCATGCTGATCGGGCGGCTCGAGCAGGTCGTCGGCTTCGTCAATGTGCTTTTCCTGCAATCGGCGAAGATCGGCGATTTCTTCGCCGTGCTCGACACGCAGCCCGCTGTCGCCGACCGGCCGGACGCGCGCGACGCCGGGCGCCTGACCGGCGCGGTCGCCTTCGAGAAGGTGACCTACTCCTATGACGGCCGCCGCAAGGCGGTGAAGAATGTCAGCTTCCAGGCCAAGCCCGGCCAGACGATCGCTCTCGTCGGCGCGACGGGGTCGGGCAAATCCACGACGCTCGGCCTGCTCCACCGCGTCTTCGACCCCGACGAGGGCGCCGTGAAGATCGACGGCGTCGACATCCGCGAGTTCACGCTCTCCTCGCTTCGCCGCAACATCGGCGTCGTCTTTCAGGAGCCGATGCTCTTCGCCCGCACGATCGAGGAAAACCTGCGCATCGGCGACCCGGACGCGACCGAGGCCGAAATGGCGCGGGCGCTGGAGCTGGCTCAGGCCTCGGAATTCGTCTCGCGCCAGAGCGACGGCCGCGAGACGCTCGTCGGCGAGCGCGGCCGCTCGCTTTCGGGCGGCGAACGACAGCGCCTCTCCATCGCCCGCGCCCTGCTCAAGGACCCGCCGATCCTCGTCTTCGACGAAGCCACCTCGGCGCTCGACGCGACGACCGAGCGCCAGATTCAGAAGGCGCTGGAGGCGGCGACGAGAGGCCGCACCACCTTCGTCATCGCGCATCGCCTCGCCACCGTGCGCAACGCCGATCACATTCTGGTCTTCGATCAGGGCGAGATCGTCGAAGCAGGCTCCTTCGACGCCCTCGTGGCGAAGGGCGGTCGCTTCGCGACGCTGGCGGCGGCGCAATTCATGACCGAGCCATCGACGACCGCCGCCGCCGGTCTCGAGGGGCTCCGGGAGCCGACCGCGCCGCAGGCGCGGGCGGGTTAGCGGCTGCGACAATGCGCTGCGCCTTTCCTGGAAGGAATGTAAGAAAGGCAAATTGACCACGAGGCTTGCCGCTCCGTAAATTCCGCGCCAAGCGCCCGAGCGGCGTTCTGGTCGAGAAATGAGCGGCTTATGCCAAAGATCGCACGCCCGGCGCGTTTCGCGTCAACCCTTCTGGCATCCTTCCTCGCCTTCGGCGCGCAGGCGCTGGAGGCCCCGCAAATCGCCTCCGAGGAGGCGGGCCTCACGCCACTCGAACGGCTCGGCAAGCGCATTTTCGAGGACAAGACCCTTTCGCGCCCGGCCGGCGTCGCCTGCGCCTCCTGCCACGACGCCGCGACCGCCTTTCAGGGGTCCAACGGCTCGCCCGTTCCCGCCGTGGCGCGCGGATCGAAACCGGAGTCGCTCGGCCGGCGCAATACGCCCACGATCATGTACTCCTCCTTCGCCCCGCCCTTCGGCTTCGTGGACGAGAAGGACGAAGAAACCGGAAAGGTCGAAAAGATTCCCGCCGGCGGGCAGTTCCTCGACGGGCGGGCGGGCGACCTTCTCGCGCAGTTCGAGGGTCCGCTGCTCGATCCCCTCGAAATGAACGCGCCTTCGAAACGCTTCGCCGTGGAGGCGATCCGCGACGGCGCCTATGCGCCGCTCGCCCGAGAGGTCTACGGCGACAAGATCTTCGACAATCCCGACGCCGCTTTCGAGAAACTCGCCCAGGCGGTCGTCGCCTATGAGTCGAGCGCGCGCTTTCACCCTTTCGCCTCGAAATTCGACGATTTTCTGCGCGGCGACGCAAAACTGACGCCGATCGAGCAAAGAGGCTTCGCCCTGTTCAAGGACCCGAAGAAAGGCAATTGCCTCGCCTGTCACGCCGGCAAGGAAGACTCCCGCAATCCGCAGGACTGGCTCTTCACCGATTACACCTATGACGCGCTGGGCGCGCCGAAGAACGCCGCCATTGCGGCGACGGCCAATGCGCCCGATCTCGGCCTGTGCAAGCGCCCTGGCCTCGAGAAGATCGCCCCGGCCGGGTTCGACCCCGCGAGCGTCTGCGGGGCCTTCAAGGTGCCGACGCTGCGCAACGTCGCCGTGACCGGGCCCTATCTGCACAATGGCGTCTTCGGGAAACTCCGCGATGTCGTGGCCTTCTACGCCACGCGGGACACGGACCCCGCCCGCTGGTATGGCAAGGCCGCGAAATTCGACGATCTGCCGGCCGAGTATCGCAACAACGTCAATACGCAGGAAGCGCCCTACGACCGCAAGCCGGGCCAAAAGCCGCGCCTCTCCGAAAAAGACATCGACGCGCTCGTTGCGTTCCTCGAGACGCTGACGGACAGGCCGAGGCCCTGATCAGCCGCCGGCGAGCCCGTAGCGGGCGAGCGTCGCGCGCAACGGCCCCTCGGGCCTCTTGCCGCTCGTGAAGACCGCGCGCGCCTCGCCGCGGCCGGCGACCGGCGCGTCGAAGCCGCAGTCTCGCAGGACCTGGTCGGCGCGCCGGGCGATGGCGGGGGCCGGGTCGATCCAGTCCACCGGCCAGGGCGCAAGACGCCGGAAGTCCTCGACGAGCAGCGGATAATGCGTGCAGGCGAGGACGACCGCGTCCGAGCGGGCGCCGCCGACCTCCTGAAAGCAGGGCGCGATCTCGGCGGCGATGTCTTCGTCGCAAACCCCCTGCCCCTGCATCTGGCTTTCCGCGATGCGCGCCAGCGTCGCCGAGCCAACGAGCGTGACGCGGCAATGGGCGGCGAATTGCGAGATGAGGTTTTGCGTATAGTCGCGCGCGACCGTGCCGGGCGTCCCGAGCACGGAAATGAGATGCGAGCGCGAATGCTCCGCGGCGGGCTTGATCGCCGGCACCGTGCCGACGAAGGGCAGCCGCGGCCAATGGTCGCGCAGGACGGGGAGCACCAGCGTCGAGGCGGTGTTGCAGGCGATCACCACGATGTCGGGCGCGTGGCGGGCGATCAGCGTCTCCATCACCCCGACGACACGGCGGACGAGATCCGCCTCCTTCCAGGAGCCATAGGGAAAGCCCGCGTCGTCGGCGCAATAGACAAAGTCGGCGTCCGGCCGCAGCCTGACGATCTGCGCAAAGACCGTGAGGCCGCCAAGGCCGGAGTCGAAGACGAGAATTCTGGGCCGCCGGGTCATTGCTTCCGTCTGAAAGGAGCGCGATTCGCGCGCGTGAGGCGATAGGACGTGTTTTCGCCCGCAAGATCAACGCGCCAAAAGCTCGGCGGGCTTCGGCGTGGACGTGGCCATCCTGCCGCGGTGGTTGTAAGAAGGGCGGAGCGTCAACCTTTCCTGCATGGAACTCCGATGAAGAAACGCCTCTCGAGCCTGCTTCTGGTAGCCTCTTTGGCCCTTTCCGACGTTACGGCTCATGCCTGCACGCGCATTGTCTACGACACGGGAGACGCGTCCCATATCGTCGGGCGCACCATGGACTGGATGGAGGACCCCGGCACGGATCTCTGGGCTTTCCCGCGCGGCATGAGCCGGGACGGCTCCGCGGGACAGGGTTCGCTCAAATGGACCTCCAAACACGGCTCGGTGATCAGCTCCTTCTATAATCTCGCGACAGTCGACGGCATCAATGACGCGGGGCTCGTCGCCAATGTGCTCTATCTCGTCGAAGCCGATTACGGGGACACGGCCGGCTCCAGGAAACCCAAGCTCTCCATCGGCGCCTGGGCGCAGTATGTTCTCGACACTTACGCGACGGTCGCCGACGCCGTGGCGGCGCTGAAGAAGGAGCCTTTCGTTCTTGTCGCGCCCGATCTGCCGAACGGCCACAAGGCCGCCGGCCATCTCTCGCTCGCCGACGCCTCGGGCGACAGCGCGATTTTCGAATATATCGGCGGCAAGCTCGTCGTCCATCACGGGCCGCAATATCGGGTCATGACCAATTCGCCGCCCTATGACCAGCAGCTCGCGATCAACGCCTATTGGAAGACAGTGGGCGGGCTGGAGTTCCTGCCCGGCACGGCCCGCGCCTCCGACCGCTTTGCCCGGATGAGCTGGAATCTCGACGCCGCGCCGAAGGAAAAGGACCCGCGCCTCGCGACCGCGACAGTCTTCTCGCTGATTCGCGCGATTTCCGTTCCGCTCGGCATCACCGACCCGAAGGAGCCCAACATCGCCTCGACGATCTGGCGCACGGTCTCGGACACGAAAGCCAGGCGCTATTATTTCGAATCCGCCTACAGCCCGTCGATCTTCTGGGTCGATCTCGACAGGCTGAAGCTCGACGCCGGGGCCAAGCCCATGAAGCTCGATCTGACGGGGCATCCGATCCTGTCCGATGACGTCTCGGACAAATTCGCGCCGGCAGAACCCTTCAAATTCATCGGCCATTGAACGGGGGGAGAGGGCGCCGGAACGCGCGCGACGGCTTTTCCTTGCCCTCCCCCGCCCATCGGGTGTATAAGGACCCAAATTCCATCTCATACCGATCATCCATAAGGTGATCGCCGTTGAGAGTGGGGCCCGGCCGGGACCCGCTCTTTTTTGTTTGGCTCACCCGAACGAGAGGCTCCGACAGCTTGACCGAACACGCCGCCCCCCTCGACGCCGCCCTCGACGAGCCTCGCCTCGTCGCCGAGACGGGCGTCGCCGCGCGCGTGGCGCATCTCGCCGAGCCGGTGCTCGCGCAGCTCGGCTTCCGCCTCGTGCGCGTCAGGCTCATGCAACAGAACGGCCAGACGCTGCAGATCATGGCGGAGCGCCCGGACGGAACCATGACCATCGACGATTGCGAGGCGGCGAGCCAGGCGCTCTCGCCGGAGCTCGACGTCGCCGACGTCATTTCCGGCGAATATCGCCTCGAACTGTCGTCGCCCGGCGTCGACCGGCCGCTCGTGCGCGTCTCCGACTTCGCCCGCGCCATCGGCCACGAGGCCCGCGTCGAGCTGACGCATCCCGTGGAGTCGGGCCGCAAGCGGTTCCGCGGGCTCATCAGGGGCGTCGAGGGCGAAGGCCGCGACGCCAAGGTTTCGGTCGAACGCACGGACGCGCGCTCGGACGAGGAGAAGCTCGTTGTCCTGCCGCTCGCCGATCTCGACGAGGGCAAGCTGATGCTGACCGAGGCGCTCATCCGCGAGTCGCTGCGCGCCGGCAAGATGCAGCAGGCCGCCGGCGAGGACGAGGCTCCAGCCGAAGCGGACGAACGCCCCCGCCGCGGGCCGGGTCGTTTCCGCGGCCCGCAAAAAGATCAGAAAAACAAGGCCAAGCCGCTGGTCCCCGCCGGCGTGCAGACGCATTTCAAGAAAGGTCCGGGGCCGGCAAGGCCCCGCGCCCCCCGCTCCGAGGGAGAGTGAGCCATGGCCGTCAGCGCCAACAGACTCGAGATTTTGCAGATCGCCGACGCCGTCGCGCGCGAAAAATCGATTGATCGCAGCATCGTGATCGCCTCCATGGAGGATGCGCTGCAAAAGGCGGCGCGTTCGCGCTATGGCCAGGAAACCGAAGTGCGCGCCGAGATCAACCCGCGCACCGGCGAGGTGCGTTTCTCGCGTCTGCTGCTCGTTGTCGACAGGGTCGAGAACGAGGCCACGCAGATTGCGATCGAGGACGCCCGCAAGCGCAATCCCGCGGCGCAGGCCGGCGACTGGATTTCCGAGACCCTGCCACCCTTCGACTTCGGCCGCATCGCGGCGCAGTCGGCCAAGCAGATCATCGTACAGAAGGTGCGCGAGGCCGAGCGCGACCGCCAGTACGAGGAATACAAGGACCGTATCGGCGAGATCGTCAACGGCGTGGTCAAGCGCGTCGAATATGGCAATGTCATCATCGATCTCGGCCGCGGCGAGGGCGTCATCCGCCGCGACGAGATGATCCCGCGCGAAATGTTCCGCCCCGGCGACCGCGTGCGCGCCTATGTCTACGACGTGCGCCGAGAACAGCGCGGGCCGCAGATCTTCCTGTCGCGCACCCATCCGCAGTTCATGGCGAAACTCTTCAAGCAGGAAGTGCCGGAGATCTACGACGGCGTGATCGAGGTGAAGTCGGTCGCCCGCGATCCGGGCTCCCGCGCCAAGATCGCAGTGATCTCGCGCGACTCCTCCATCGATCCCGTCGGCGCCTGCGTCGGCATGCGCGGCTCGCGCGTGCAGGCCGTCGTGCAGGAATTGCAGGGCGAGCGCATCGACATCATACCCTGGTCAGCGGACGCCGCGACCTTCATCGTCAATGCGCTCCAGCCTGCCGAAGTGGTGAAAGTGGTCCTCGACGAGGATTCCGCGCGCATCGAGGTGGTGGTGCCAGACGATCAGCTGTCGCTCGCCATCGGCCGCCGCGGCCAGAATGTGCGCCTCGCCTCGCAGCTCACCGGCTGGGACATCGACATTCTGACGGAAGCCGAGGAATCCGAGCGCCGCCAGAGAGAGTTCGAGGAGCGCACCCGCGTCTTCATGAACGCGATCGACGTCGACGAGGTCGTCGGCCGACTGCTGGCGTCGGAAGGTTTCCGCTCCGTCGAGGAGCTTGCTTACGTCGAATTGCCCGAACTCGCCACGATCGAAGGCTTCGACGAGGAGACGGCGGGCGAAATCCAGGCGCGCGCGCTCAATTATCTCGAACGGCTGGAGGCGGAGAACGAGGCCCGCCGCGTGGCCCTTGGCGTCTCCGACGAATTGCGCGAGATCGAGGGGCTGACCACGGCGATGATGGTAAGGCTCGGCGAGAACGACGTGAAGACCATGGACGATTTCGCCGGCTGCGTGCCGGACGATCTCGTCGGCTGGACCGAGAAGAAGGATGGCGAGACCGTCAAACACGAAGGCTTTTTCGACGGAATCGATCTGTCGCGCGAAGAGGCCGAGGCGATGATCATGGCCGCGCGCGTCAGCGCGGGCTGGATCGAGTCTCCGGTCGAGGCGGTCGAGACAACCGCGGCGGAGGGCGAATAGGACAGTGGCGGCCGTGGAGGCGAAAGAGCGCGAGAGCGAGCGGACCTGCATCGTCACGCGGCGGCGAGAGCCGCCGGAAGGGCTGATCCGCTTCGTGCGCGGCCCCGACGGGGTCGTCGCGCCGGATATTCGCGCCCGCCTGCCGGGCCGCGGCGTCTGGGTCGGCGCGCGGGCGTCGCTCGTCGCGGAAGCGGCGAAAAAACGCATGTTCGCGCGCGGTTTGAAGGAGCAGGTGGAGACGCCGCCCGGGCTCGCCGAGGACGTGGACCGGCTGCTCGAAGCCGACTGCCTGCAGATGCTCGCCATGGCCAACAAGGCGGGCGCGGTGACGGCGGGCTTCAACAAGGTCGAGGGTTTGCTGGCGAGCGGCGGCGCCGCCGTCCTCATCGGGGCGGCGGACGGCGGGGCCGACGGCAAGCGGAAGCTTCATCAGGCGGCGCGGCGATCGGGCGCGGTATGGCGTGAAAACGATGGCGTTCCGCCCATGGTCGGCTTATTTACGTCGAGCCAATTGGATTTGGCTTTGGGGCGCACAAATGTGATACATGCTGCGCTCGCCCCCGGCGGGCCGGGCGCAAGTTTTCTGGCGCGCTGCCGCCGATTGGCGGCTTACCGGGGCGTGGAGCTCGACGGCGCGCCCCTTGTGGCGCAGATGATGCGGGATGTGCAGCCGGAGGCCGAGGGGCGTGCCGGCGAGGCTATGGAAGCAAGCGGGTCGGTAGCGGCCGAGGATCGGAAGCTGGATGAGTGAGAGCGAGAACAGCGACAAAACCCTGACTGTCGCGCCGTCGAAGACGTTGCATCTGAAGCAGCGGCCGGCCGGGGAGCAGGGCATGGTGCGCCAGAGCTTCTCCCATGGCCGTTCGAAAGTGGTCGTGGTCGAGAAGGTCAAGCGCCGCGCGCCGGGCCATGGCGAAGCGCCCAAGGCCGCGGCCGCGCCCGCGCCCGCCCAGCCGGCGGCGCCGGCTCCCGCCGCGCCGACGCCGACCCCGCCTCCCCGGCACGAACGCCCGGCGCCTGCGCCGCGCGGCGGCTCGGGCGTGGTGCTGCGCGCACTGACCGACGAGGAGCGCGAGGCCCGCGCCCGCGCGCTGGTCGACGCCCGCTCCCGCGAGGAGGAGGAGCGCCGCCGCGCGGAGGTCGAGGCCAAGGCCAGGGCTGAACGCGAGGAGCGCGAGCGCGCCGAGCGCGCCGCCGCCGAAGCGCGCAAGCGCGAGGAGGAGGAGCGCCTCGCCCGCGAAGCCGAGTCCAAACGCAAGGCCGAAGAGGAAGCGCGCCGCCGCCTGCCGCAGGAGGCCGCGAGCGCCCCTGCCCCGGCGAGGCCCGCCCCGCCGCGCCTGCGAGGCCGGCGCCGGCAAGGACGCCAGCGCCCGCCGGACGCCCGACGCCGGCCGAGACGCCGGTCCGGCGCCCGCCCGTGCGCACCGTCGGCGGCTTTACGCCGCCCGCGCCGCCTCGCCCCGCGCCGTCGCGCGGCGGCGAGCAGAAGAACCGTGGCCGCCTCACTGTGACCACCGCGACGAGCGGCGAGGGCGAGGAGCGCACGCGCTCCGTCGCCTCCTTCCGCCGCCGCGTGCAGCGCCTGAAGGGTTTCGGCCACGCCGAGCAGAAGGAAAAGGTGCTCCGCGAAGTCGTTCTGCCGGAGACGATCACCATCCAGGAGCTCGCCAACCGCATGTCCGAGCGCGGCGTCGACGTCATCCGCCTGCTGATGAAGCAGGGCGCGATGCACAAGATCACCGACGTGATCGACGCCGACACCGCGCAGCTCGTCGCCGAGGAAATGGGCCACACGGTCAAGCGCGTCGCCGAGTCCGACGTCGAGGAGGGCCTGTTCGACACGCCCGACGTCGACGCCGACCTCGAGCCGCGCCCGCCCGTCGTGACCATCATGGGCCATGTCGACCACGGCAAGACCTCGCTTCTCGACGCCATCCGCCAGGCCAATGTGGTCGCGGGCGAAGCCGGCGGCATCACGCAGCACATCGGCGCCTATCAGGTGACGTCGCCCGGCGGCCAGCCAGTGACCTTCATCGACACGCCCGGCCACGCGGCCTTCACGGCCATGCGCGCCCGCGGCGCCAAGGTGACGGACATCGTCGTGCTGGTCGTCGCTGCCGACGACGGCGTCATGCCGCAGACGATCGAGGCCATCAACCACGCCCGCGCGGCCAATGTCCCGCTCATCGTCGCGATCAACAAGGTCGACAAGCCCGACGCCAGGCCCGACCGCGTGCGCACCGAGCTGCTCCAATACGAGGTGCAGGTCGAGAGCATGGGCGGCGAGACGCTCGAAGTCGAAGTCTCCGCCAAGCAGAAGCTCAATCTCGACAAGTTGCTGGACGCCATATCGCTGCAGGCCGAAGTGCTCGACCTGAGGGCCAATGGCGACCGCGCCGCAGAAGGCACGGTCATCGAGGCGCGCCTCGACAAGGGCCGCGGCCCGGTCGCGACGATGCTCGTCCAGCGCGGCACGCTGCATGTCGGCGACATCATCGTCGCCGGCACGCAATGGGGCCGCGTCCGCGCGCTGCTCGACGACAAGGGCGCGACGCGGCAAGAGGCCGGTCCGAGCTTCCCGGTGGAAATCCTGGGCTTCAACGGTACGCCCGAGGCCGGCGACCGCGTCGCGGTCGTGGAGTCGGAGGCCCGCGCCCGCGAGATCACCGAATATCGCGAGCGCATGAAGCGCGACAAGCTCGCCGCCCGCGGCGGTTCGGCGCGCGGCACGCTCTCCGACATGATGAGCCAGCTCAAGGCGGCGGGCCGCAAGGAGTTCCCGCTCGTCATCAAGGGCGACGTGCAGGGCTCCGTCGAGGCCATCGCCGCCGCGCTCGAGAAGCTCGGCACGGATGAAGTCGGCGCCCGCCTGGTGCATGCCGGCGTCGGCGGCATCTCCGAGTCCGACATTGCGCTGGCCGAGGCCTCCCATGCGGCGGTCATCGGATTCAACGTCCGCGCCCACAAGGAAGCGCGCGAGGCGGCCGAGCGCGCGGGCATCGAGATTCGCTACTACAACATCATCTACAATCTGGTCGACGACGTGAAGGCGGCCATGTCGGGCCTGCTCGCGCCGACGCTCCGAGAGACGATGCTCGGCAATGCGCAGATCCTCGAGGTCTTCGACATTTCCAAGGTCGGCAAGGTCGCGGGCTGCCGCGTCACCGACGGCACGGTCGAGCGCGGCGCCAACGTCCGCCTCATCCGGGACAATGTCGTGGTGCACGAGGGCAAGCTCTCGACGCTCAAGCGCTTCAAGGACGAGGTCAAGGAGGTCGTCGCGGGCCAGGAGTGCGGCATGGCCTTCGAGAACTACCAGGACATGCGTGCGGGCGACGTCATCGAATGCTATCGCGTCGAGGAGATCAAGCGGACGCTTTGAGCCGCTTCACGCGCGTCATGGCCGGTCATTGCCGGCCATGAACGCCGGAAGAGGCGGCTGAAGGCGCGCCTCTCCTCTGGAGTTTCAACCCATAGAAACGTGGTCGCCCGCGTCGTGCGCGGGCGCGACGTGTTGGCGGAAGCGTAGTCATCTCATGTCCCGATCCCACCATCCGGCCGGCGCCGCGCCGTCGCAGCGCATGTTGCGCGTGGGCGAGCTCATTCGCCACGCCGTCGCGCAGCTCCTGTCGCGGGGCGACGTGAGCGACCCCGTGCTCGAAAAGCACGTCGTCACCGTGTCGCGCGTGAAAATGAGCCCGGACCTCAAGCTTGCGACGATCTATGTGATGCCGCTCGGCGGCAAGGACGAGCCGGAAGTGATCGCCGCGCTCGACCGCCACAAGAAATTCCTGCGCGGAGAGATCGCGCATGAGGTGAATTTGAAGTTCGCGCCGGACGTCCGGTTTCGCATCGACGACAGCTTCGACACGGTCTCTCGCATCGACGCGATCCTCGCTTCCGAGCGCGTGAAGCGCGATCTCGAAGCTGCCGATGACGACGACGCGACAGACAACGCCTGAGAGAAGATGAGCCAAAAGAGATCCAATCGCGCCGTCGTCGACGGCTGGGTGGTGCTGGACAAGCCCGTGGGACTGACTTCCACCCAGGCGGTGTCGCGCCTCAAGCGCATCTACAACGCCCAGAAGGCGGGCCACGCCGGCACGCTCGATCCGCTGGCCTCGGGCATTCTGCCGGTCGCCTTCGGCGAGGCGACGAAGACCGTCCCCTTCGTGCAGGACGGCGAGAAAGCCTATCGTTTCACCGTGCGCTGGGGCGTCGAGACCAATACGGACGATTCCGACGGCGAGATCACGCGCACGAGCGAGACGCGCCCGGAGCGCGCCGATATCGAGCGCCTGCTGCCGCAGTTCACCGGCGACATCCTCCAGACGCCGCCGCAGTTTTCGGCCATCAAGATCGCCGGCGAACGCGCCTATGACCTCGCCCGCGGCGGCGAACAGGTCGAACTCAAGGCCCGGCCCGTGACCATTCACGCGCTGACGATCGAGTCTTTCTCCCCGGAGGAGACGGTCCTGTTCATGGAGTGCGGCAAGGGCGCCTATGTGCGCGCCATCGCCCGCGATCTCGGGCGGCTCATGGGCTGTTACGGCCATGTCACGGCGCTGCGCCGCACCCGGGTCGGTCCGTTCCTCGAAGAGGATTCCTTCACCCTGGACGAGATCGAGGCTCAGGGCATGGCGGCCGATGCGCTGCTCTCCGTCGAGGCGGGCCTTTCCGAACTGCCCTGCGTCGTCGTCGATCGCGACACGGCCGCCCGGCTGCGGCGCGGCGGCTCGGTCATTCTGCGCGGCCGCGATGCGCCACATGGTGGCGTCGTTTACGCGGCCTGCGGCGGCGCGCCCGTGGCGTTCGGCGAAGTGGTCGAGGGCGCGCTGGTTCCCTCGCGCGTCTTCAATCTGCCGTTCTGATCGCGCGGCTCACGCGCCGCGCAGCAGGGCTTCGATGTCGGTCTCGGCGAGGGTCGGGCGCCAGTCGGCGCAGCGGCCCGCCAGCGCGAAATGATGCGCCCCTCGCCGCCAATGCGCCAGGCGCCAGGCGCCTGCGGCGGTTTCATCGCGCATGGACACCCCCGGCGGGTCGAGCGAGATGACGAAACTGTCGAGCGGGCGGCGCAGCCCCTCGCCGGTCGCCTTCACCACCGCCTCTTTCATCGTCCATATGGCGAAGAACGCGTCGCGCCGCGCCTCGTCCTCGAGCGCGCGCAGAAGCGCGGCCTCCTCGGGCGCAAAGAAACGCTCGGCCAGTTTCAGGCTTTCGGCGCGCCGATTGGCGGGCTCCACATCGACGCCGATTTCGACGCCCTCGGCGAGCGCGACGGCGACCATGCCCCGCGTGTGGGTCATGCTGAAGCGCAGGTCGCAGGGGGGATCGAGGAGGTAGGGCTTGCCGAGCGGCGCCGCCGCGAAGCGCCAGTCCTGCGGCGCCCCGCCCGCCCGGCGGGAGAGATCCGCGCGCAGCAGCGCGTGGGCGGCGACATAGGCCTGACGGTCCTCCTCGAAGGCGAACCGCGCGGCGCGCGCCCGCTCGTCGTTGTCTAGCAGCGCGGCGAGCCGCAGCCATTGCCCGGGGGCGACGCTCCGCACATCGAGCGCATGAACCGCGACTTCCACGGCCTTCCAGGCTTCCCGAAGCGTCAGGACACGCCGAGCTTCTTTTGCAGATTGGTCGACGACGTCGTGTATTGGAACAGAAGCTTCTTCTCGGGATAGATGTAGCGATGCGCCTTCTGCGCCGCGAGCGCGCCCTCGTGGAACCCGGAGAGAATGAGCTTCAGCTTGCCCGGATAGTAATTGATGTCGCCGACGGCGAAGATGCCAGGATGGCTCGTCTCGAACTTCTCGGTGTCGACGGGGATGAGGTTCTCGTTGAGCTGGAGGCCCCATTCGGCCACGGGGCCGAGCTTCATGGTCAGGCCGAAGAAGGGCATCATGCGATGGCAGGAGAGCTGCTCCTCCGCGCCGTCATTTCCCTTCAGCGTCACGCGGGCAAGCTGGCCATCCGCGCCCTCGACGGCCGTGATCTGGCCGAGCCTGAAGGAGATCTTGCCCGCCTTCACCAGTTCCTGCATCGCAGAGACGGAGTGCGGCGCGGCGCGGAAGGCGTCGCGGCGGTGAACGAGGGTGACGCTGCGGGCGACCGGCTGGAGGTTGAGCGTCCAGTCGAGCGCGGAGTCGCCGCCGCCGACGATGACCACGTCCCTGTCGCGGAAATCCTCCATGCGGCGCACCGCGTAGAAAACAGACTTCCCTTCGTACTGCTCGATCGTCGGGATCGGCGGCTTCTTGGGCTGGAAGGAGCCGCCGCCGGCCGCGATGATCACCACCTTGGCGATGAAGACCTTGCCCGCGTCGGTCGTCAGGCGAAAGGAGGGCTTCTCGGGCGTGCCGAGCGGGGTGAGCGTCTCGACCATTTCGTTGAAATGGAAGGTCGGGCCGAAGGGCTCGATCTGCTTGAGCAGATTGTCCGTCAGCTCCTGGCCGGTGACGATCGGCAGGCCCGGAATGTCGTAGATCGGCTTCTCGGGGTAGAGCTCGGAGCACTGGCCGCCCGCGCGCGGCAGAATGTCGATGACATGAGACTTGATGTCCAGAAGGCCCAGTTCGAACACCGCGAAGAGGCCGGCCGGCCCGGCGCCGACGATGACGACATCGGTTTCGATCGCAGGCGGGTTGAGCTGGTTCATGTCCTAAATCCTCAATGTCTTGCTTGCGGCGCGTCCGCCCGACTCGAGGCGCGGAGCCGCTGCGGCGCTCCGGCGCGCCCCGGACGGTCGAAATGGGCCGGACCGAGAAAACGGGGAGGATCGTCGGACGCGGCCAACCGGCCGGCGGATAGGCTCATCCGCCGCCGCTCTCTTTCGTCTATAGCATTCGTCTGGCGATGCAACACCAAACCCACCGCGGCGGGGCCGCCGCCTGCGGCCTCAGCCCTGCTGGGCCGGCGTGACGACGACGAGACCGTCGAGCTCCGGACGCACGGTGATCTGGCAGCAGAGGCGGGAATTCGGCTTCACGTCGAAGGCGAAGTCCAGCATGTCCTCCTCCATCTGCGAGGGCTTGCCGGTCTTCTCGACCCATTTCTCGTCCACATAGACGTGGCAGGTGGCGCAGGCGCAGGCGCCGCCGCATTCCGCCGCGATTTCCGGAATGTCGTTCCGCCGGGCGGTCTCCATCACCGTGGAGCCGACCTCGCCCTCGACGGTGCGGTCCTGGCCGGTCGAGTCGACGAAGGTGATCTTGACCTTGGTCGGCGCGCCGCCGCCGGGTTCGGCGCCATAGCGGGTGGCGGTGTCGTCGAAGCTCATCTTCACCATGACGCGCGTCTCTTCCCTCGATTGCCGGCGGCGCTGGCGCCGCTGATGCCGCAGCCGCTCAAGTCCGGCCCGGCCGAAACTTGTGTACGTGTCGGGCTCGATTAGCACCCGGCCGGGCGCCGCGCTAGCCCCCTTTCGCCCGCGTGGCGCGCATCCCGCGAGACGCGCAGGTTCAACGGCCGGAGGTCTGCGCCGCCGGCTGCTGTGAGGGGCCCCAGATGAACTGGGACGGGTCGCGCTCTATGGACTTGATCGCCTGGTCGAGCGAATCCACCGCCCGCCGCGCGTCGATCGCCAGTTGCTCATACTGGCGCAGGCCGGCCGCCGAGAAATGCTTGAGATTGGCCGAGGCGCCGGCAATGTTGCCCGTAATGGCCTTGATCTGCTTGGGATCGATCGCCTTGATCGTCTGCTCCCCGGCGGCGAGCACCTTGTCGAGCCGGGCCGCGACGGGCTTCAGCGCATGAGCGGTCTCCGCCGCGTCCTTGATGAAGGACGAAATCTGCGTGGAATTGTCGGCGAGCGTCTTGGTGAAGGTCTCGGCGTTCTTCAGCGCGCCCCTGATCGAATCCTTGTTGTCGTCGAGCATCCGGTCGATCTTCGTCAGGACCTCCGCCGCCTTGGTGGAGAGATCGTTGACATTGCCGAGCAGGTTCTGGATTTCCGAGCGTTCCGCCTGGATTTGCGGATAGCGCTGGCCTTTCTGCGCGACGAGATCGGGCGCCTTTTCGGTTCCGCCGACGAGGAGCACGTCGGAGACGCCGGTGAAGCCCCGCGTCTCGAGCTTGGCGCGGGTATTGGTCTTGACCGGCGTCAGTTCGTTGATCTTCACGAGCACGTCGACCTTGCTCGGATCCGTCGCTGAGATCGCCAGATGCGTCACCTCGCCGACCTTCACGCCATTGAAGAGGACCGAGGAGCCCCGTGAGAGGCCCGAAACCGATCCGGTGAAGACGATCTGATAGATGTCCTGCTTCCCGCTCTGGCCGGAGCCCGAGAACCAGTAGACGAAGCCGAAGGCGGCGAAAATCACTGTCAGCGTGAAGGCGCCGATCAGCGCGTAGTTGGCGCGGGTTTCCATCCGTCTCCCTCTTAGCCGGAAATCGCGCCGGCAAGCCTGCCGCCGCGAACCCCGTGGAAATAGGCCCTCAGCCAGGGATGATCGGACTCGAGCAGCGTCTCGAGCGGCCCGTCGGCGATCACCCGGCCATCGCCCAGCGCGGCGACGCGGTCGCAGATCGAATACAGGCTGTCGAGGTCGTGCGTCACCATGAACACGGTCAGGCCGAGGGTCTCCTGAAGCGTCGCGATCAGATCGTCGAATTCCGCCGCCCCGATGGGGTCGAGGCCCGAGGTCGGCTCGTCCAGGAAGACCAGTTCGGGATCGAGGGCCAGCGCCCGCGCGAGCGCCGCGCGCTTGACCATGCCGCCCGACAATTCCGACGGAAATTTGTCGGCGGCGTCCGGCTTCAGGCCGACGAGGGCGATCTTGAGCATGGCGAGTTCGTCCATCAACCGCTGCGAAAGATCGCGCGTCTCCCGCATGGGCATCTGGATGTTCTGCTTTACGGTGAGGCCGGAGAAGAGCGCGCCGTTCTGAAACAGCACGCCCCATCGCTGTTCGAGCGCCTGCCGCTCGGCGGCCGACAGCGCGTCGCGATCCTTGCCGAATATGCGGATTTCGCCCGCCCGCTTGGGCACGAGCCCCAGAATGGCGCGGGTGAGCACCGATTTGCCCTGCCCGGAGCCGCCGACGAAGCCGAGCACCTCCCCGCGATAGACGTCGAGATCGAGCCCGTTCATCACGAGCTTGTCGCCAAAGCCCACGACGAGGCGGCGCACGCTGATGATCGGCTCGCCGGGCCCCGTTTCTTGGCTCGTTCCCTGTTCCAGGGCTGTCATCTATGCGCCCCTCAGTAGTCGACCGCCGCGAAAAACACGGCGAAGAGCCCGTCGAGCAGGATGACCATGAAGATCGACTTCACGACAGACGAAGTGACCTGGCGTCCAAGCGACTCGGCCGAGCCCTCGGTCGAGAGCCCGTCCATGGCGGCGATGAGGCCGATCACCAGCGCCATGAAGGGCGCCTTGATGAGTCCGACCATGAAGGTGTGAAAGGCGATCGCGTCTTTCAGCAGGGAGACGAAGGCCACCGGGCTGATGCCGCCATAGCTCCAGGAGACGAGCATGCCGCCGAACAGCGCCGCCATGTCGGCGATGAAGGTGAGCAGCGGCAGCGAGCAGACGAGCGCGAGCACGCGCGGCGCGATCAGCACCTCGATCGGCGAGAGACCCATCACCCGCAGCGCGTCGATCTCCTCGCGCATCTTCATCGAGCCGATTTCGGCGGTGATGGCCGAGCCCGAGCGGCCGGCGATCATGATCGAGGTGAGCAGCACGCCCATCTCGCGCAGCACGAGAATGCCGATGAGGCTGACCGTGTAGCTCGACGCGCCGAATTTCAGGAGCTGGAAGATGCCCTGCTGCGCCACGATGCCGCCAACGAGGAGATTGATCAGGATGATGATCGGCGCGCTGCGCAGGCCGATCAGCTCCATATGCGCGACGAGCGAGGTGACGCGGAAACGCCTCGGATTTAGAGCGACATAGGCCATGGCCGCCATGAATTCCCCGAGAAAGGCCATGCCCCGATGGAATTCCGAAAAACCCTGAACGACCGAAAGCCCGAGGTCGGCCAGCAGGGAGACGATCGCGGACGGGCGGCGGCGCGCCGGCGGGCCGAAATCGCGCCAGGCCGCCTGTTCCAGCATGACGCCGTGCCGGGGCCGCACATGTTCGAGCGCCACGCCGACATTTTCCTGCGTGAGCCGGCGCCGCGCCCGATTGATCAGCCAGGCGCCGGCGGTGTCGAGCCGCGAGACGCCGGACAGATCGAGCGTGACGAAGTTGACGCTCTGGCCCAGATCGATCACGTCCTGCGCCTTTTGTTCGAGGCGACGCGCGGCGGCGAGCGTCCAGTCGCCGGACAGGGCCAGACGCGCGCCGCCCTCGCGGGGCGCAACGTCTGGCGGCGTCGGAGCGGCGTCGAGAGCCATCGGACCTCGTTTTTGGAGAAAGCCGGGTTCGGCCAAGCCTTTCAACAGGTCTTAGCTTCGCGGCTCCCCATCGACAAGCGCGCTCGTGGCAAAAGCGTGATAAATCGTGGCTGAAGAACGCGGAGCGATACATTTGCGCATCGAGCTTGTCCTGGCCGTCGAGGCTTTTCCCATCGCCGGGCGATTCGTCATCTCCCGCGGCGCCAAGACCGAAGCGCGGGTCGTCGTCGCCGCGCTTCGGGCCGGCGACGCTGTCGGACGCGGCGAATGCGTGCCTTACGCCCGCTACGGCGAGAGCGTCGAAAGCGTCGTGGCGCAGATCGAAAGCGTTCGCAGCGAGATCGAATCGGGCGCGGGGCGGATGGCGCTCCAGCGCCTGCTGCCTCCGGGCGCGGCGCGCAACGCGCTCGACTGCGCCCTGTGGGATCTCGAAGCCAAGACGAGCGGGCGGCGCGCCTATCTCACGGCGGGTTTTGCGCGCCTCGTTCCGCTGACGACCGCCTATACGCTGTCGGTGGGGACGCCCGAGGAGATGCGCGCCGCCGCGATGAAGGCCGCCGACCGGCCGCTTCTGAAAGTGAAGCTCGCCGGCGAGGGCGACGACGCCCGCCTCGCCGCCGTGCGGGAGGGGGCGCCCCATGCGCGGCTGATCGTCGACGCCAACGAGGCCTGGCGCGAAGAGACGCTCCCCGGCCAGCTCGACGCCTGCGCCCGCTACGGCGTCGCGCTCGTCGAACAGCCCCTGCCCGCCGGCCGGGACGAGATGCTGGCGCGAATCGCCCGCCCGATCCCGATCTGCGCCGACGAAAGCGTCCATGACGCCCAGTCGCTCGAGCCGCTGCGCGGCCGCTACGATGCGGTCAACATCAAGCTCGACAAGGCCGGAGGGCTGACCGAGGCGCTCGCCATGGCGCGCGCGGCGCAGGCCATGGGCTTCGAGATCATGGCCGGCTGCATGGTCGGCACCTCTCTCGCCATGGCGCCCGCGGCGCTCATCGGCCAGATGGCGGCTTTCGTGGACCTCGACGGCCCGCTGCTGCTCGAGAAGGACCGCGAGCCCGGCCTCGTCTATGAGGGCTCGACCCTGACGCCGCCGCCTCCCGCGCTCTGGGGCTGACCGCCTCAGGCTCGATCACATGCCCTGGATGACCGGTTCGCCGGCTTCGAGCCAGGCCAGGATGCCGCCGCCGAAATGGGTGTCGGCGTCGCGCCGCCCGGCGAGCCGCGCCTGCTCCATGGCCGTCACCGACCGGCGCCCCGAACGGCAATAGATCACCACCTTCCGCCCCTCTGCCGCGACCGGCAGCTTCGCGGGATCGAACTGCGACAGCGGGTTGAACAGCGCCCCCGCGATATGGCCGGCCGCATATTCTTCCGCCTCCCGCACGTCGACGAGAAGGATGGAGCCGTTCGCGAGCCCCGCCTTGAGGGCGTCGAGGCCGATGTCGTTGAAGGCGGAGGCGTCCATGGGCTGATCACTCCAAGGGTTTTTTCGGTCAGCCATTTCATTCGCACGCGCGCGCCAGTTCCGTCCAGAGCGGCGCGCGCCAGTCCCGCCCAGAGCGGCTCGCGCCATGTCTCGGAGCGGGAGGAAACCGCGCATTTACGTTTGGCCGCGACAGTGAGCGCGCTCATGCCGAGCTGAAGGCTTCTAGAATGCAGTTACGCCATCTCGCCAGTCGCAGTCCGCAAGGGGCGCCCGCGGCGCCGGAGGCGCGACCCGCGGGGACGGCTCTTCCCGCGCCCGACCCGAGCCTCATCCTCCCGTCCATCGGCGAGCTGGTCTATCTCTGGGACATCGCCGCCGACCGGCTGAGCTGGGGGCCGAACCGCCTGGAGACGCTGGGGCCCATCGGGACCGCCGACATGGACCGCGGCGCCGCCTATGGCGCGCTCGTCGCCCGCGAGAGCGCGACCTCGCGCGAGGACGCCGTCATGCGCTCGACCGAGAAGGACGAGGGCGCCGGCGTCGCCTATCAGATCGTCTATGGCCTCAAGGCGCCGCGCGAGGAGGGGCCGGCGCCCGTCGTCTGGGTCGAGGACACAGGCCGCTGGTTCGCCGGGGCCGACGGCAGGCCCGCCCATGCCCATGGCGTGCTGCGGATCGTCACCCAGCGCCATGAAGCGGAGCGCAGGCTGGCGCTCGGCGCGCAGATCGATCCGCTCACCGGCGCGCTCCAGCGCGCCCAGTTCGCCGACCGTCTGACCGGCGCCCTCCAGCGCGTCGAGCCCAACCGCAAGCCGTTCGTCGTGCTGCTCGCGGCGCTCGACAATCTCTTCGCCATCAACCGCACCTATGGCTATCAGGCGGGCGACGAGGTGATCGCCGGGCTGGCGCGGCGCCTGCGTGAAAACGTCCGCGCCACCGATGTGGTCGGCCGCCACGCGGCCAACAAGCTGGCGCTGCTGCTCGAGGACTGCGACACGGAGGAGGCGCATTCGGCCGCCCATCGCCTCATCGACGTGGTGAAGGATGCGCTCTTCGAGACCTCGGCCGGACCGATCCCCGCGACCATCCGGATCGGCGGGGTCGTCGGGCCGCGGGAGGGGCGCAGTCCCGAGGCGCTGTTTCGCCGCGCCGAAGAGGCGCTCGACCTCGCGCGTCAGGGGGCCGACAGCCGCTACGTCGCCTACACCGCCTCTCTCGCCCGCAAGGACGCGCGGCTGAGGGCGCTTCGCGTCGCCGACAATATCGTGTCCGCGCTGAGCGACAGGCGCGTCGAGCTCGCCTTTCAGCCGATCGTCGACGCGGCCTCGGGCGAGGTCGCCTTTCACGAGGCGCTGTTGCGCCTACGCCTGCCCGACGGCGTCGCGATCTCGCCCGCGACCCTGTTGCCGGTCGCCGAAAGGCCGGCCTCGCGCCGCTCCTCGACCAGCGGGTGCTGGAGCTGGCGCTCGACCGGCTCGCGGCCGACCCCGATCTGCGGGTCTCCGTCAACTGCTCGATCAATACAGTGCTCGATCCGGAGTGGCCCGAGCGTCTGGCCCAGGCGGCCGCCGCCAACCCCGGCCTGAAAGGCCGCCTCATCATCGAGATCACCGAGACGGCGATGATCGAGGATTTCGAAACCACGCGGGCGCGCATCGCGGCCTGCAAGAGCATTGGCGTGAGGGTCGCGATGGACGATTTCGGCGCCGGCCACACCTCTTTCCGCAATCTGCGCGATCTCGCCTTCGAGATGGTCAAGATCGACGGCGCCTTCATCCGCAATATCGCGACCTCGGCGGACGACCGTTTCTTCGTAAAGACGCTGATCGACCTCGCCAGGCACCTGTCGCTGAAGGTCGTCGCGGAATGGGTGGAGGACGACGCCACGGCGCGCATCCTGCGCGACTGGGGCGTCGACTATTTCCAGGGCGCGCTCTACGGCTGGGCCGAGGCGGCGCCGGCGGGGATCAGCCGTCAGGGCGCCGCCCCGGCGACGCCCTGACCCGAGGCCCCGACCCGCGGGCGGTCAGCCCGTATTGCGCAGGCCCGCCGAGACGCCGTTGATGGACATGAGAATGCCCTCGCGAATCTCGGCGTCGGTCATGCCGGCGCGGTGGCGGCGGATGAGTTCGGCCTGAATGTAGTTGAGCGGCGCAATATAGGGGAAGCGGTGCCTGATCGAGCGCGCCAGCGTCGGATTGTCGGCGAGCCGCTCCCTGGTGCCGAGTATCTTCTCCAGCGCCGCGACCGAGCGCGCGTGCTCGGCCTCGATCATGGCGAAGATGCGCTCGGCCAGCGCGCGATCCTCGACGAGATCGGCGTAGCGCCGGGCAATTTCGAGGTCCGTCTTCGACAGGATCATGTCGATGTTGGAAAGAAGCGAGCGAAAGAACGGCCATTCGCGCGCCATGCGGCGGAGCAGATCGAGCCGCGGCTTTTCATCCGCCGAGAGATAGCCGGCGATGGCCGAGCCGAAGCCGAACCAGCCCGGCAGCGCCACGCGCGCCTGCGCCCAGGAGAAGCTCCAGGGAATCGCGCGCAGATCCTCGATCTTGCGCGAGGGTTTGCGCGACGCGGGCCGCGAGCCGATGTTGAGCGAGGCGATTTCGGCGATCGGCGTCGAGGCGAAGTAATAATCGACGAAGCCCTCGGTCTCGTAGACGAGTCCGCGATAGGCCGCCATGCCGGCGCGCGACAGCTCGTCGGCGATCTCCAGAAACTCCGGCGGCGGCGCCTTGTGCTGAGACAGGAGCGTCGCCTCCAGCGTCGCGGCGACCAGCAGCTCGAGATTGACGTGGCCGATCTGCGGATTGGCGTATTTCGCCGCGATCACTTCGCCCTGCTCGGTCAGTCTGATCTGCCCGTTCACCGTGCCGGGCGGCTGGGCGAGAATGGCGTCGTAGCTCGGGCCGCCGCCGCGCCCGACCGTGCCGCCGCGGCCATGGAAGAGCCGCATGGCGATATTGGGCATGGAGGCGAAGAAGTCGGCGAGCGCCGTCGAGGCGCGGTAGAGCTCCCAGATGCTCGTGAGAATGCCGCCGTCCTTGTTGCTGTCCGAATAGCCCAGCATGATGTCCTGCTGCGCGCCGGAATTGACGACGAGCCGCTGAATGCCGGGCAAGGCGTAGAAGGCGCGCATGATCGGCGCGGCGTTGCGCAGGTCGCCGATGGTCTCGAAGAGCGGCACGATGATGAGATCGGCGGCCACGGCCTCCGCGTCGCGCGGATCGAGCGTGCCGCGCATCAGGCCGCATTCCTTCTGCAGCAGCAGCACTTCGAGAAGATCGCTCACCGTCTCCGTATGGCTGACGATGTAATGGCGGATCGCTTCGTCGCCATAGAGGCGGCGCATCTCCACGGCGCGCTCGAAGATCGCGAGCTCGCTCATCGTGCGGTCGCTGTAGACCTTCTCCGGCAGGCGCACGGGACGCGGATCGGAGAGGAGCCGCATGAGCAATTGCTGCTTCTCGACTTCGGCGAGCGCCGCGTAATCCTCGGCGACGCGGGCGGCGGCGAGGAGCTCGGAGATCGTCTCCTCGTGGCGATCCGAACTCTGGCGCAGATCGAGTGTGGCGAGATGGAAGCCGAAGACCTCCACCGCGCGAATGAGCGGCTCGAGACGCTGCGAGGCGATGACGTCGCTGTGATGGATGCGCAGCGATTCGTCGATCGTGACGAGATCGGCGAGCAGCGCCCAGGAATTGGCGTAAGGCGCGCCCGGCGCGACGGCGTGGCGCATCGCCTGCCCGCTGGTGAGCTTTTCCAGCGTGCCGGCGAGGCGCGAATAGACGCCGATCAGCGCGCGCCGATAGGGCTCGTTGTCGCGGTGCGGATTGTCGTCGCCCGAACGCTGGGCGAGCTCCTCCAGCGCCCGCGTGGCGCCGCCATAACGCCGCGAGATCGAGAGCTCCGCGCCGAGTTCGTGCACCTCGACGAGATAATGGCGCAGCGCCGTCTCGCACTGCATGCGCAGCGCCGTCGCAAGCGAGTCGGCCGTCACGTTCGGATTGCCGTCGCGGTCGCCGCCGACCCAGGCGCCCATGCGCAGGAAGGGCGGCACGCGCAGGCCGTCGAGCTTCGCCTCGATCTCGCCGTAGAGCTTCGGAATCTCGCGCAGGAAGGTCGAGCGGTAATAGCTCAGCGAGTTTTCGATCTCGTCGCGCACGGTGAGCCGCGACTCGCGCAAAAGCTCGGTCTGCCACAATTGCATGACGCGGGCGCGCAGCTGAGCTTCGTTCTGGGCGCGCTCGGCCTTGCTCTTCATGTGCTCGCGCTGGGCGAGCAAGGTGAAGATGGCGCGCTCGGTGTCGAGCAGGCTCTTGCGGCGCACTTCCGTCGGATGGGCGGTCAAGACGGGGGAAATCCAGCCGCGCGACAGGGCGGCCGCGATCTTGCCGGGGCCGATGGCCGCCTTGCGAAGATGCGAGAAGGAGCGCGTGAGGCTCGGCTCGTCGAGAACCCCGCCCGCCGCGAGCGCCCGCGCCCGTTCCTTCAGCGGATGCAGATCCTCGGCGATGTTCGCCAGATGCGAGAAATAGCTGAAGGCGCGGATCACCGCCGTCGCCTCCTTGGCGGTGAGCGAGCGTAATAGCGCGTCGAGCTTGACCGCGGCGTCCTGATCCTTGTTGCGGCTCGCCGCCACGGAGAGGCGGCGGATCGTCTCGATGCGCTCGAAGGCCTCATCGCCTTCCTGCTCGCGCACGGCGTCGCCGAGCAGGCGGCCGAGAAGGCGGATGTCCTCGTTGAGCGGCAGGTCGCCGCGCGCCTCCGGCTCCGCCGGACTCTGAGCCTGAGCCGCCGCTTCCTTCGTCTGTGCGTCGAGCTGCATGATGAACCCTTGAATTCGAACGCCCCGCCCCTCGCGGCGCGCCGCAGCCTATAGCAGGCCGGGGCCGCGTTTACGACTCAGGGCCTCATACAAGACCGGCGCCGCGCCCGACGCTCACGGATCGAAGGGGTCGAATTCCTCGTCGTGATATTTCCTGAAATCGGTCGGCGTCAGCTCCTGGCGACAAGCCGGCGCCAGTTGCCGGATGTGACGCTTGAGGCAGTTCTCCATCTCGAAGATGAAGACCGTGTTGCCGCCGCAGAAACGGCCCGAGTCGACCGCGCAGGCGCCCTGCTCCTCGGCCATGTCCTCGGCCGTGTTGCCCGCCCAGGTGTTGACTGCGAAGGCCGGAGCGCAGGCAAGAATGACGAAAGCGAATGCGGAAGCGAGGATCTTCATCCGGCGGCCCCTGGCTCTGAGACAGGCCGACTGTGCGGCGTCGGCGCCGCTTTGGCAAGCGCCCGCCTCGAGCGCCCGCCTCGAACGACCGCCCCTTGTTCGAAACCCCCGCCCCCCTTATAGACCTTGCGCGGCCAGCAAACGTCAATCGCCCGCGCCCGTCGCGCGCCAATCGGTCACGCCATGCTCGACACTATGGAAATCGCCCTCTTCGCGGGGCTCGGAGTTCTCTTCGCCATCGGCCTCATCGTCCTTTCGCGCTGGTCGAAGACGCGGCCGGCGCTGCTTGCGTCCTATGCGCTCATCGCGGTCTGCTTCCTTTACGTGGGCTTCGCCATCCGCGCCGAGAACTACGAGACCTGGGTCGGCTTCGAGATGACCGCCGTCGCCGTTTTCGGCACGCTCGCCGGCATGTCGATCGTCGGCTCGCCCTGGTTCGTGGTCGCGGGCTTCGCCCTGCATCCGGTCTGGACGCTCTATGAACATTACTTCGGCGCCGGCCAGGCGTTCGCGCCCGCGCCCTTCGTCATGGCGACCGTCGGCTTCGACGTGGCGGTGGCCCTCTATGTGGCCTATATGACGGTGCTCGGCGGCAAGGCCGGCGCGGAGACGGCCGCGCCCGCGCGCAAGCTCGCCGCGCGCTCGCGAGACCGCAAAGGAGCCGCGCAATGAACGCCCCGGCCGACTTCGACATCCGCCACGACTGGACGGTCGACGAGATCGTCGCCATCCACGACCTGCCCCTTCTCGATCTGATCGCGCGCGCCAACGCCATGCATCGCCGCTATCATGACGTCAACGACGTGCAGAAGGCGGCGCTTCTCTCCATCAAGACCGGCGGCTGCCCCGAGGATTGCTCCTATTGCCCGCAGTCGGCGCATCACCGCGAGGTGAAGCTCGATCGCGTCGATCTCCTCTCGACGCAGGACGTGCTCGCTGCCGCGAGGACGGCGAGGGAGGCCGGCGCCGACCGCTTCTGCATGGGCGCGGCCTGGCGCTCGGCCCCGAAGGACAAGCGTTTCGACGCGGTGGTCGAGATGGTGCGCGGCGTGCGCGAACTCGGCATGGAGGCCTGCGTCACGCTCGGCATGATCGACGAGTCGCAGGCGAGCCGCCTCGTCGAGGCGGGACTCACCGCCTACAACCACAATCTCGACACCGGCCCCGAATTCTACGGCGACATCATCTCGACCCGCACCTATCAGGATCGCCTCGACACGCTGAAGGCGGTGCGCGGCGCGGGGCTCGAAATGTGCTGCGGCGGCATCATCGGCATGGGCGAAAGCGTGCGCGACCGCGCCGGCATGTTGCAGGTTCTCGCGGGCTTCGACCCGCATCCCGAGAGCGTGCCGATCAATACGCTGGTCGCTGTGGAAGGAACCCCGCTCGCCGAGCGCGAAAAGGTCGATCCGCTCGATCTCGTGCGCATGATCGCCGTCACCCGCATCGTCATGCCGCGCGCGCGGGTGCGCCTCTCGGCGGGCCGCTCCTTCCTTACCCGCGAGGCGCAGATTCTCTGCCTCGTCGCGGGCGCGAACTCCATCTTCTATGGCGAGAAGCTGCTCACCACGAACAACGCCGGCGTGAACGAGGACGACGCGCTCTTCACCGCGCTCGCGCCACGCTGAAATCGAGCCGACGCCCACCGGGCTCCCGGCGGGGGAATTTATGCGGATCGAGCCCCGCCGTCTCGGCGGCGTTGAGGATCAGGGGCTGCAACAGATCGCGCTCGGCCTCTTCGAGGAGGCCGCCGCCGGTCTCTTCGTCCAGTCGCATCAGATCGTCGAAGAGGCGCGTCAGCGCCTCGACGATCCTTCCCTCGGGGACGCGCGGGGGCAGCGCCTTCAGCTCGCCGAAATAGGCGCGGACGCGATCATCGACGCGCCCGGTCGCCTCCGTCGTCGCGCCGGCCACGCCGCTATCCCGGCAGCGCTCCCAATGGGCGGCGATGGACTGCTCCGCATCTTCGAGAAGCGCGTCCAGCCGCCGGTTCGTCGCCGCATTCATTCCCTTGTCGCCTCCTCCGGAAACGCCCGCGCTCGCGGTTGACATATGGTAGAATTTTTTCACAACGAATGACTAAAAAAAACGCGAGACACCCGTGAGCCACCGTCAAAAATTCATCCTCGCCGGCGTCATGGGCTGGCCCATCGCCCATTCGCGCAGCCCCAGAATCCACAATTACTGGTTTGCGCGCCATTCCATCGAGGGGTGCTACGTTCCGCTGCCCGTGGAGCCGGGACGGCTCGAAACCGCCCTGCGCGCGCTGCCGGCGCTCGGCTTTTCCGGCTGCAACCTCACCATCCCGCACAAGGAAGCCGCGCTCCCCTTTCTCGACGACATCGACCCGGCGGCGCGGCGCATCGGCGCCGTCAACTGCATCGTCGTGGACAAGGCTGGCGCGCTGATCGGCCATAATTATGACGGCTATGGCTTCGTCGCCTCGCTCCGCGAAGCCGCGCCGGAGTGGCAGGCCGACGCCGGCCCCTGCGTCGTCATCGGCGCGGGCGGTGGCGCGCGGGCGATCGTCTCGGGGTTGATCGACGCGGGGGCCCGCGACATCCGCCTCTTCAACCGCACCCGTGCGCGCGCCGATCGGCTGGCGCAGGATTTCGGCGCGCCGGTTTCGGCCCATGACTGGGACGACCGCCACGCTGCGCTCGCCGGCGCGGCGCTGCTCGTCAATACGACGAGCCAGGGCATGGTCGGCCAGGAGCCGCTCGATCTCTCGCTGGCGGCGCTTCCCGCCTCGGCGGTCGTCGCGGACATCGTCTACGCCCCGCTCGAGACGCCGCTGCTCGCGGAGGCCCGCGCCAGAGGCGCAACGCCGGTCGACGGCCTGGGGATGCTGCTGCATCAGGCGCGGCCGGCCTTTCGGGACTGGACGGGCGTCATGCCGGAAGTGACGCCCGAGCTGCGGGCGGCGATCGTCGCAACGCTCTGAAAAAAAGCGCCAGCGGCCCAATGGCCGCCGGCGCCCGCCAAACAGCGAAAATTCTTATCTGCCGCTCAGGCGGCCTTGCGCGCGTCGCAAAGCGGAGCGGCGGCGAAGCTCGCCATGTCCCTGGCGATCTCCATCAACTCCTGCGACTGACGGATGAAGGCCTCGAAGCGTCCGGCCGCAAAGCGCGACTGGAGATCGACCGCTTCCTCGAAGCTTTTCGCCCGGGCCACATGCTCGGCGAATTCGAGGAACGCCGCGGCGTTCTCGGCCCAGAGCTCGAAGGATTTCTTCGTCCAGACCGATGTGTGGAAGTCAAACGAAGCGGAGAAGGACTCGGCGGAGGATTCGGCCGCTTCCTCGATGACCGCGAGCGGAGTCGAGACGATGTCGACAATCTCCGGCTCCGGCAGGGGAGCAGGCGCCGGCTCGGACGCGGATTGCGCAAACGCCGGCTCGGCGGGAATCTCGGCGCGCGCCTCCTCCGGCGCCTCGGCAGGGGCCGCCTGCCCGACGTCGAGGGGGATGCTTTTGTCAGCTCTGCTTTTCGTCGCCATCTTCCCGCTCCTCAAATGTTGCGGATGAATGAAAGTGGGATCAGGACTTCAGAGTCGCGGAGCGCTGGATCGCGGCGCCGAGCTCCTTGGTCTGCTCCTGAATGGCCTCGAACTGCGACTTCACGAACTCGGCCTGAAGCTGAAAAACTTCCTGCGGATCCTTGGCCTTCACGAGCTTCTGCGCAAGATCGAAGGCCGCGTTCACGTTGGCTTCCGCGTACGAGAAGGCCTTGGCGCCGACATCCTTCGCGCCCGGCGGCACGATGGGCAGGTCGGTCGTGGAGGTCAGCGCCTTCTGCGCAGCGCCGGCGAAACCTTCGAAGGCCTTGCGCGCCTGCTCGACGCTCTTCTCCGCGAAATCGCGGACTTCGGTGGGAACCTGATAGATCTGATCAACCATGGAACGTCTCCTTTATTCATGCGTCGGCTGGCGGGTGGGCCAAGCCGTCACGCACACTATGGTCCATTTTTTGCTGCGTTGCAACATTAATTGTGCAATGCAGTATGGAACCTAGAATCGTATCAAAAAAATGACTGTAAAGCAGGCGCCGCCGATGGACCGGGGCGCGGCAAGGGTTTAAGTTTGCGTTAAGCTCAAACTTGAATTCGCTCCGAGAGAAGCGGGTCTGGCGCGAGCGCGTGTTCCCCGTCGCAAAGGCGAGCCAGCGTCATGGGCTCTTCGCAGGCAGAGGTCGAAGCAAGCGTTCTCGCCGCCAGCCGTATCGCGGCCGATCCTGCATTTTCGGCGCTGGACGGGTCCGGCGCGCCCATTCTCGCGGCATGGGGAGATCCGCTCGAGATCGTCCATCTGAATGATTCGGCCCGCGCCATTTTCGGAGCCGACCGCGCGGCGGTGGCCGCGCGCCTGTTTTCGGGCGCCGAGCCCAGCGCCAGGCGGCTCGCCGAACTCGTCGAATCGGTCCGCCGGGGCGCGGCGCTGCGGCTCGAGCGCCTGCGCTTCGATTTCGGCCGGTCGCCGCAGACCGTCACGCTCCTCTGCCGCAAACTCTCGACGCCCGATGCACCTGACTTGCTGGTCCTCGCCGCGCTCGGCGTCCGGCCTGCCGTCGCTCCGGCGCAAGAGGCGGGGGCCCGGTCCGATGCATCGGAGGCCCCGCCCTGCGAGCCGCTCGCGGCGCCGGACGCGGAGCGCGCGCTGCGTGAGCGCCTCATCGGGCGCCACGGCGGCCGCGCGCCCCGCTTCCTGTGGAAGACGGACGCGGCCGGCCGCTTCGTCGACGTGACGCATGTGCTCGCCGATGTCGCAGGCGCCGCGAGGGCCGAGATTATCGGCCGGACGGTCGAGGAGGTCGTTTCGGATTTCGCGCTCGACCCGGCGGTCGCGTCAGCGGTCGCGTCGGAGAAGAGCTGGTCCGGCCTTTCGGTCGATTGGCCGCTCGACGAGGCCACGCGCGCCCCGGTCACGCTCGGCGGCCTGCCGATATCGGACGCAGACCGCCGCTTCGCCGGCTTTCAGGGCTATGGCGTCATTCATCTCGATCGGGCCTTCATTGCAGCCGCCGCCCCGAGGCCCCCGGCGGCGCGGACGCCGGCCGAGTCAAGGCCGGAGTCAGCGCCGGAGCCTTCGCCGGCGCAGGCCTATGCGGCCGACAATGTCGTACCGCTGCGGCCGATCGCCATCCACCGGGAGGAGCCGGAGGCGCAAGTTGACGCCCAGGCCGAATCGCTGTCGCGAATCGAGCGTCTGAATTTCGAGGAAATCGCTCGCGCCCTGAAGGGCGGGGACATGCCGCTGGCCGTGGACGCCGCGCTTGAATCGCTCGCGGAGAGCGGCGCGGCGCCAGCCGACGCGGCGCTGGAGGAGGCCGATCGCGCCGGCGCGCCAGAGGGCGGAGAGATAGGCCCCGCCGGGCCAGTTCCGCCGTCCTCCGTCGCCTCTGGCGTTCTCGATCGCCTGCCGGTTGGCGTATTGATCGCGCGGGGAGCCCGTACGCTCTTCGCCAATCGCACGCTGCTCGATTATCTGGGCTATCCCGACGCCGCCGCCTTCGAGGCCGATGGCGGCCTCGCCCGCATGTTCTTCGGCCGGCCGCCGGGCGACGCTGGCGCGCGGGCCGCGGCGGTGCAGTCGAGCGACGGCGAGGCGCTCGACGTCGACGTGCATCTGCAAAGCGTCGACTGGGATGGCGGCCCGGCGACGCTCGTGACCCTGCGCCGCAACCGAAACCGCCTGCCCGGCCCGGATGAAAGCGCGCTGGCGCTCGCCCGCGAACTCGACGACAAGCTCGCCCGCCTGAGGGCCGACAACAGCCTGCTGCGCGGCATTCTGGAGGCGAGCGGCACCGCCGTCGCCGTGGTGAGCGAGGAGGGCCGCATCGAGAGCGCCACGGGCGCCTTCGCCGCGCTGTTCGAGGGCGAAAAAGGCGCCTTCGACGGCCTGCCGCTCACCTCGCTGTTCTCGCCGGAGGATACGCGCACGCTCGCCGGCGCCTTCTCCCGCGCCGGCGAGACAGGCGCCGCGCTGCGCCTGTCCGAGCGGCTCGGCGGCAGGGTCTTCGAGGCGACGCTGCGCCGTCTCGGCGCCGCGCAAAAACCCTGCCTGACCCTGCGCGAGGACGCGGCGGACGCGCGCGCCGACGCGCTGCGGGCGGCGCGCGACGCGGCGGAGCAGGCGAACGCCGCCAAGTCGGAATTCCTCGCCCGCGTCAGCCACGAGATCCGGACGCCGCTCAACGCCATTCTCGGCTTCGCGGAAGTCATGATGCAGGAGCGGCTCGGGCCGATCGGCTCGGAGCGTTACAAGGAATATGTCCGGGACATGCACGCCTCGGGCGAGCATGTGCTCTCGCTCGTCAACGATCTTCTCGACCTTTCGAAGATCGAGGCGGGCAAGATGGAATTGGAGTTCGACCGGGTGGACGCCAATGGCGTCATCACGGAATGCGCCTCGATCATGCAGACGCAGGCCAACAAGGCGCGCATCGTGATGCGCCTGTCGCTTTCAGACCGCCTGCCGCCAGTGCGCGCTGACGCGCGCTCCTTGAAGCAGATCCTGCTCAATCTTCTCTCCAACGCCGTGAAGTTCAACGAGCCGGGCGGTCAGGTGATCGTCTCGAGCGCGCTCACCGACTCGGGCCATGTCGTCATCCGCGTGAAGGACACCGGCATCGGCATGAGCGAGGAAGAGGTGCAGACGGCGCTGGAGCCCTTCAAACAGGTGCCGATTTCGCACAAGCGGCCCGGCACCGGCCTCGGCCTGCCGCTGACCAAGGCGTTGATCGAGGCCAATCAGGCGAGCTTCACGATCCGAAGCCGCAAGAACGAAGGCACGCTGATCGAGATCGCCTTCCCGCCGCCGCAGGTGCTGGCGGCGGAGTGAGGGAACGCGCCGCCGCGCAGCGTCACTCCAGGATTGCCGCCAACTTCGCCAGCACCTCTTGGACGATATCCGGCGGCGCGCTTTCGAGCTTGCGGCCGGATCGTGACGCAAGGTCGAGCGCACGTGGTTGGTCGCAGCGGACGACGCCGGTCGTCTGCATGCCTTACACCAGCCGGCTCTGCGCCTTCGCCGCCGCGATGAAGCTCGCAAACAACGGATGCGGTTCGAACGGCCGTGACTTCAGCTCCGGGTGATATTGCACGCCGATGAACCAGGGGTGATCCGGGATTTCGACCGTCTCCGGCAGCAGGCCGTCGGGCGAGGTTCCGGCGAAAAGCAAGCCGCAGGCCTCGAGCCTTTCGCGATAGGAGACATTGACCTCGTAGCGATGGCGGTGGCGCTCGGAGATTTGCGTTGCGCCATAAATGCCGGCGATGCGGGAGCCCGGCGCGAGCAGCGCCGGATAGGCGCCGAGGCGCATGGTGCCGCCCAGATTGCCGTCCGCCGCGCGCTTTTCGAGTTCGTTGCCCTTCAGCCATTCGGTCATCAGACCGACGACCGGCTCTGCGCAGGGGCCGAATTCGGTCGAATTGGCCGCGTCAATCCCGGCGAGGGCGCGCGCCGCCTCGATCACCGCCATCTGCATGCCGAAGCAGATGCCGAAATAGGGGACCTTGCGCTCGCGCGCGAAGCGGGCGGCGAGGATCTTGCCCTCGGCTCCGCGCTGGCCGAAGCCGCCCGGCACCATGATGCCGTGCACATGTTCGAGATGCGCGGCCGGATCGCCGCCCTCGAAAATCTCCGCCTCGATCCAGTCGAGGTTGACCTTCACGCGGTTCGCTATGCCGCCATGCGCCAGCGCCTCGATGAGGCTCTTATAGGCGTCCTTCATCTCCGTATATTTGCCGACGACGGCGATCGTCACCTCGCCTTCCGGATTGGCGATGCGCTGCGTGACCGCGCTCCAGCGGCTCATGTCGGGCTTGGGCGCCGGCTCGATGCCAAAGGCCGCGAGCACCTGCGCGTCGAGGCCCGCCGCGTGATAGGCGCGCGGCACGTCGTAGATGTTCGCGGCGTCGCGCGCCTCGATCACCGCCTGCTCGCGGACATTGCAGAAGAGGCCGAGCTTGCGGCGCTCCTCGCGTGGAATCTCGCGGTCGGTGCGGCAGAGCAGAATGTCGGGCTGAATGCCGATGGAGCGCAGCTCCTTCACCGAATGCTGCGTGGGCTTGGTCTTCAGCTCGCCGGCGCTCGGAATGAAGGGCAGCAGCGTCAGGTGAATATAGATGCAGTGGTGCGGCGGCAGGTCGTTCTTGAGCTGGCGGATCGCCTCGAAGAAGGGGAGACCCTCGATGTCGCCCACCGTGCCGCCGATCTCGATCAGCGCGAAATCGACGTTGTCATTGCCCTCGAGCACGAACTCCTTGATGGCGTTCGTCACATGCGGAATGACCTGGATCGTCGCGCCGAGATAGTCGCCGCGCCGCTCCTTGTTGATGATGTCCTGATAAATGCGGCCGGTGGTGACATTGTCCTGCCGGGTCGCCGGGCGGCCGGTGAAGCGCTCGTAATGGCCGAGGTCGAGATCGGTCTCGGCCCCATCGTCGGTGACGAAGACTTCGCCGTGCTGATAGGGGGACATGGTCCCCGGATCGATGTTGAGATAGGGGTCGAGCTTGCGGAGCCGGACGGTATAGCCGCGCGCCTGCAGGAGCGCGCCGAGAACCGCCGACGCGAGACCCTTGCCAAGTGAGGAAACCACGCCGCCGGTGATGAAGATGTAGCGCGCCATGGGGCTTAACGCCTAACGCCTTTCTATGGATTTGGATAGCGTTTAATGCGCCGGAGAAGAACCCTTCCCCAGCGCGTCGCCAAAGGTGTGGAAAGGGAGGGGCCCGCGCTTATTGCGCGGGGGACTTCCACTGGGTCGCCGGCGCGGGCTGAGCGGGGGCCGGCGCTGATTCCGCCTTCGGAGCCTCGGCGGCCGGCGCCTCGGTCTTCGGAGCTTCGCTCTTGGGCGCCTCGGCGGCGGGTGCCGCTTCCGACTTGGGAGCCTCGATCTTGGGCGCCTCGATCACAGGTTGCGCCTGCGGCGCGTCGGCCTTCGGGGCCTCGCCCGCGGGTGCGGGCGCAGCGGCGCCCTGCTGGCGCTTCTGCTGGGCGCGCTGGAGCTGGTCGAAGATCGAATCCTTGCCGGCTTCGGGCGCCTTCTCGCCGGGCTTCAGCTCCTTGAGCTTGATGTCGCCCTGATCGATGGCCTTGGTCCAGTCGTCGCCGCCCTCGGCGTGACGCTGCCAGGCCGGCAGCACGGTCAGGGCGATGCTGGTGATGAAGAAGATCGTCGCGAGAATGCCGGTCGCGCGGGTCAGGGCGTTGGCCTGGCCGCGGCCCGTGAAGACGCCGCTGCCGCCCATGCCGAGCGCGCCGCCCTCGGACTTCTGATACAGCACGAGAACGACGAGCGCCGTCACCACCATCAGGTGGATCGCGATAATGACCTGCTGCATTTTCGACCTTCTTCCCTAGCGGAGCCCCGGCCGAAGCCAAGCTCGACGCCAAATCCCTGCGCGGGCTTCTACACCAAGCGGGACGCGCAAGGAAGGGGCGACGTGGCGACCCTGACGGCGATTGCGACCGGCTCATGAAAAAAGCGGGCCCGCGACGGCCCGCCCTGCGTAAAGCCGCGCGCTGCGACTCAGTAGAGATTGCCGTCCTGGCCCTTCCACTTGCCGCCTTCCTGATCGAAGCGGGTCTCGTCCTTGAATTCGATGACCTTGCCCGGCTCGATATACTGCTTGTCCTTGACCATCTGGTTCTGGATCGTGGTCGAGAAGTAGGTCGTATTGTCCGAGCAGCCGGGCTTCGGCGCGCCGCCCTCCGGCTTGCACTCCAGATTGGCGCCCTTCGGGAAGCGCACACTGGCGGTGAAATAGAACTCGTAGCCGGCGTGGCCCGCGCCCTCGACGTCGAGCGGCCAGAACCGCGTGACGTCGAACTTGTCGATCACGGCGTTCTCGTCGAACTTCTTCTTGATCAGGTTTTCGAAAACCTTGCGCGCGTCTTCGGGCTTCGGCTCGCAGTTGATGAGGCAGAAGGCCTTGGCGGGCGCCGCTCCGGCAAGGGCTGCGAACATGGCCAGCGCGCCGATCTTGAGAATATTCATGGTTGCAGCGTCTCCTCTTGGAATTGCGCGCGATCCCGGCTCTTTTCGCGGCCGCGACTCGGAGCCCGCAATTTCCTTGTTCCTTGACATTTTTCAAGCTGCACGGCTTCGCCGTTTCGAGCAAGGGAAAGGAGCCGCGCGAATTGTCGCACGGCCGCAGGCGCCGGGCGCCCGCGATGTTGCGCGGGGCGACCCGCCGCTCTATTGACGCTTTTGACTTTTCCCGCACGCAAAAAAGAGGGTTTCATGTCCGCCTACAAGATCCTGCTCCTGCCCGGCGACGGCATCGGTCCGGAAATCTCCGCCGAAGCCGAGAAGGTGATCGACTTCCTGGGTCGGGCGGGCGTCGCCAAATTCGAAATCGAGCGCGGCCTGGTCGGCGGCGCCGCCTATGACGCGCATGGCGTCGCGATCAGCGAAGGCGACATGAAGCTCGCGCAGGCGGCGGACGCCGTGCTGCTCGCCGCCGTCGGCGGGCCGAAATGGGACGGCGTGCCCTATGACAAGCGTCCGGAGGCCGGACTCCTGCGTCTGCGCAAGGACCTCGCCCTCTTCGCCAATCTGCGTCCGGCGATCTGCTATCCGGCGCTCGCCGACGCGTCGTCGCTCAAGCGCGACCTCGTCGATGGCCTCGACATCATGATCGTGCGCGAACTGACGGGCGGCGTCTATTTCGGCGAGCCGAAGGAAATCGTCACGCTCGAAAACGGCGAGAAGCGCGCCGTCGACACGCAGGTCTATACGACCCATGAGATCGAGCGCATCGGCCGCGTCGCCTTCGAGCTCGCGCGCAAGCGCCGCAACAAGGTCACCTCGTCCGAGAAGGCGAATGTCATGCGTTCGGGCTATCTGTGGCGCGAGGTGATCACCGCCCTGCACAAGCGCGAATACGCCGACGTTCAGCTCGAGCACATGCTCGCCGACGCGCTCGCCATGCAGCTCGTGCGCTGGCCCAAGCAGTTCGACGTGGTGGTGACCGACAATCTCTTCGGCGACATGCTGTCGGACGAAGCCGCCATGCTCACCGGCTCGCTCGGCATGTTGCCCTCCGCCTCGCTCGGCGCGGCCGACGCGAATGGCAAGCGCAAGGCAATGTACGAGCCCTGCCACGGCTCGGCGCCGGACATCGCCGGCAAGGGGGTCGCCAATCCGATCGCCATGATCGGCTCGCTCGGCATGGCGATGCGCTATTCCTTCGACAACGCCAAGGCCGCCGACGCCATCGACGCCGCCATCTCCGGCGTGCTGGAGAAGGGCCTGCGCACCGCCGACATCAAGGGCGACGCGCCCTCTTTCATCTCGACGCGAGAGATGGGCGACGCCATCGTCGCGGAGCTGAAGACCATTCTGGGATAGTCGGCGCGGCGAGGCCGGGCGCGTCCCGGCCAGCCATCTTCAGGCGTTCGCCGCGAGGCCGGCGAGCGCCTGTTCTATCTTCGGCCCGAGCGTCTTCTCGCGGAAGCCCAGAAGATTGCGCGCCTTGTCGAGGAGGCCGTTGCGTCCGGCGACCACGCAATCGACGCGCGTTTGCGCGCCCTCGGAGACGAGCGAGACGGTCGCGAGGCTCTCGGCGCCGCCGTTCATGAGCTTCAGGACGACCCGCGCGCCCGGCTCGGCCTCGACGAGCGCGGCGGCGCCGAGCGGCGTCCAGGCGGCGGGATCGGCGGCGCGCGCGAAGACCCGGCGCGCATCAGCGGCGACGGAAACCCTGCGCCGGACGGCGTAGCGGTCCGGCTGCATGATGAGCGCGGCGGCGAGCGCCGCAAGGGCGAAATAGAGCAGAACGAGCGCGACGCCGGCCATGGCCGCCTCCTTCGGATCAGGCCTCCCGGCGAAACCTAGCGCGCCCGCTGGCGCCTGCCACTGTGTCGCCCCGCCGGCATGCTCCCGTAAGGGTGTCAGCGGGGCGCGATCGCTCTAGGATGAGGTCATGACTCGCGCCGCCAGAACCATCGATCTCAACGCCGATCTGGGAGAGGGCTTCGGCCCCTGGCGCATGGGCGACGACGCGGCCATGCTTAGCATCGTCACGAGCGCCAATGTCGCCTGCGGCTTTCACGCGGGCGACCCCGACATCATGGCGAAGACCTTTGCGCTCGCATGCGAGAAAGGCGTCGCGGTCGGCGCCCATGTGGCCTTCCCCGACCTCGTCGGCTTCGGGCGCCGGCCCCTGCCCATGACGGCGGCGGAAATCGAACGCGCCGTCGCCTATCAGATCGGCGCGGCCATGGGGCTCGCGGCGCTCGCGGGCGTCCGCATCGCCTATGTGAAGGCGCATGGCGCGCTCGCGAATATTGCGGAGAAAAGCGTCGAGGTCGCCGACGCGCTGGCGCGGGCGACGCGCGCCGTCGATCGCTCCCTCATCCTGCTCGCCATCGCGCTGTCCGAACAGGCGCCCGCCGGCGAGCGCGCGGGGTTGAGGGTCGCCCACGAGATTTTCGCCGACCGCGCCTATGTGGACGACGGCGGGCTTCAGCCGCGCCGCGAGCCGGGGGCCGTGCTGACGGACCCCGACGCGGCGCTGGCGCGGGTCCGCGTCATGCTGGCCGAGGGAGCCCTCGTCACCATTTCCGGAAAGCGCCTGCCGACGCCGATCGACTCGATCTGTGTGCATGGCGATACGGCCCATGCGGTCGAGATGGCGCGGCGCCTGCGCGCGGGGCTGGAAGCGGATGGTTATGCGCTCGCGGCCTTCGCGGGGCCGTGAGATGGATCGGCCCCGCTATCTCGATCAGGGCGAAACGGCGCTCACGGTCGAATTCGGCGACGCCGTCGATCCCGAGGTCAACGCCCGCGTGCTCGCCCTCGAGGAGGCTTTTCGCGACGCGCCGCCCCCCGGCGTGCGGGAGACGACGCCGACCTATCGCTCGCTGCTCGTCCATTATGAGCCGCTCGAGATTTCGCGCGCCGCGCTGATCGGCTGGATCGACGCGCGCCTCTCCGCCATCGGGACGGCGCGACGCCCGAAAGGCGAGGGCCTGGGCTGGATCGTTCCCTGCTGCTACGACCCCGCGCTCGCCGAGGACATTTGCGAGGCGGCGGCGCTGCTCGGCCTCTCGGCGCCGGCGCTGGCCGCCGCCCATGCCGGCGCCCGCTACCGCGCCTATATGTATGGCTTCGCGCCAGGCTGGTGCTATCTCGGCGGCCTGCCCGACGCGCTCGCCTTGCCGCGCCGCCTGGCGCCGCGCGGGGCGACGCCGCCGGGCGCCGTGCTGATCGGCGGCGGCCTGTCTCTCATCGGCGCCGATCCCATGCTGACCGGCTGGTATGTCGTCGGCCGCACGCCGGAACGGCTGTTTTCCTTGCGGCGAGACCCGCCCTTTCTGGCCGCGCCAGGCGACGCGATCCGCTTCGAGCCCGTTGACGCGGCGACCTTCGCCGCGCTCGACGCGCGCGCGGCAGCTGGCGAGACGATCGCCCGGCGCGAGGCCTCTCCATGAAGGCGCGGCTCCTCGTCCATGCCGCGGGCCCGAGCGTCACGGTGCAGGACGCCGGCCGCTTCGGCTATTCGCGCTTCGGCGTGACGCCGGCGGGGCCGATGGATCCGCCGGCCTTTCTGACCGCGACGCGCGCCGTGGCGGCGGCGACGGCGCTCGAAGTCTCTCTCGGCGGCGTCGAGTTCGAGGCGGAGGGCGCGACGCTCGCCGTCGCGGTCGCGGGCGGCGGCTTCGATGTCAGGCTCGACGGCATGAGGCTCCCCGCCGCGACGCTGTTCCCGCTCGCCCCCGGCGCGCGGCTGTCGATCCGCGCCGGGACCGGCGGCGCGTGGTGCTATGTCGCCGTCGGCGCGCGCATCGACCTTCCCCTCGCGCTCGGCTCGCGCGCGACGCATGCGCGTTCGGGGATCGGACCCAAGCCCCTTTCGGCCGGCGACGCGCTGCCGTTCTCCGATATCGCGCCCGCCCCGGCTGCTCCGCAGCGGCTCGTTGCGCCCTGGCTGACGGGCGGCGACGCGCCGATCCGCGTGATGCTCGGGCCGCAGGACGATTATTTCCCCCAAGCCTCGATAGAGGCCCTGCTCGGGGCCGAGTGGCGGGTCGGCGCCCGCAGCGACCGCATGGCCTATGCGCTGGAGGGGCCTCGACTGGCCCATGCGCGCGGCCACGACATCGTCTCGGACGGCGCCGCCATGGGGGCCATACAGGTTCCGGGCTCCGGCGCGCCCTTCGTGCTGATGGCCGACCGCCAGCCGACCGGCGGCTATCCCAAGATCGCGACCGTCATCGGGGCGGATCTCGGCCGCATGGCGCAGCGTCGGCCGGGCGAGACGCTGCGGTTTCGCGCGGTCGACTGGGCGGCGGCGGTCGCGGCGCGGGCCGCGCTGAAAAAGGAAATGGCGGCGGGGGCGCTTGTGACGCCCCTCGCCGCCGAACTCTCCGCCGAGATGCTTCTGGCCGAAAATCTCATCGGCGGCGTGGTGAGCGCGCGGGATTAGGCCCCCTCGGGGGCGCCTCCCTTACTCCGCCGGCTCCTCGATTTTTGCCAGCACGGGCGCCTCCTCGACGGGCGCGGGAGCATGAGGGTCGTTTCGGCGCTTCCACCACTTCCACAGCATCATCCACCAGGGATCGCCGACATGGAGATGATAGCGCAGCGGCGTCTTGATGATCGCGAGCACCAGGCCGATCGAGAACAGGCACCAGACCGCCGGCCATTCATTGATGTTGTTCGTCGTGAGCCCGGCGAGCAGCGGCCCGGCGACCCAGGAGAAGAGGATGAAGCGCCAGCTGCCGTAGAGCGTCGGAATGTAGAAGGCCATCAGCGGATAGCTGATGAAACCGCGGCCCAGCCAGGAATCGCCCGCCATGCTGTTGCCGATGCCGTTCGACGGCACCAGCCAGGCGATGTGCCATTCGCCCTTCACCGTGCAGAGCACGTCGCCGCAGAGCGGTCGGCCGAGCGCGCAATGGCCCGCCCAGTTGAAGGGATAGAGCTGGAGAAGCATGACGATCGCGGCCACGAAACAGCCGAAGAAGGCCCAGGGCGCGATGATGCGCGCGCTGTCCTTGGGCATGAAATAGAGCGCGACCGCATTGATGAAGAAGGGCTGAAAGGCGATGTGCAGATAACCGAATATGGTCATCAGCTGATTGAGCGGCGAGTCGCATTGGTTGAGCACCGAATAGGCGACCGCCTGGAGCGACTCCATGCTCGCAAAATAGAGAAGGCAGACCCAGAGCGCCATCGGCTCCGGGTTCTTCTTGAGAGCGGAGTAGGCCGCGCCGGCAATGCCCGTGGCCGCCAAAACAGTCGAAGCTTCCCCGCTCCAGCACATCTCTCTCGTTTCCCCTCTTGTTCGTTATGCGCCCCGATACACCATCCGGCGACGGGCAAAAAGCCCCGCTCGCGAACGGGAAAGCGACGCCGCGCGAGGCGCTGTCACGGTTCGGGAATCTCACCCGGCGCGGCGAGTTCGAAATGCGCGAATTCGAAGCCCGGCGCGACCGTGCAGCCCACGAGCGTCCAGTCGCCGAGGCTTCTCGCCGCCTGCCAGACGCCCGCCGGAACGATCCCCTGAGGGCGCTCGCCGGCGAAAAGATCGGCGCCGAGCCGCAGGACCGTGCGGCGGCCCTCGTCGTATAGCGAGAGTTCCAGCGGCGCGCCAGCGTGCCAATGCCAGACTTCCGCCGCGTCCACCCGGTGCCAGGCGGAGACCTGCCCGGCGGGCAGGAGGTAATAGATGGCGGTCGAGGCGGCGCGTCCGCCTGTTCCCTTGGGGTCGCGGAAGGTCTCGCGGTAAAAGCCCCCCTCGGGATGCGGGGCGAGATCGAGAAGGCGCGCGACCTCCTGCGCCGTAAGGAGGGCCGCGCTCATCCGGCGAAGCTGTTCTTGCGCGCGCGCATCTCGGCGAAGACGGCGAAGGGATTGGCGTCCTCCATGCCCATCGCCTCCTTCACCTTGGGGTCCTCGACGCGCAGGAAGGGGTTGGTGGCGTTTTCGAGCGCGATGGTGGTCGGAAGGGTGAATTTCCCCTCGGCGCGCAGTTCCGCCACCCGCTCGACCCGATCGCGCAGCACCGGATTCTCGGGATCGACGGTGAGCGCGAAGCGCCCGTTGGCCTGCGTATATTCGTGCCCGCAATAGATCAGCGTCTCGCGCGGCAGATTGGCGAGCGTCTCGAGCGAGAGACGCATCTCGTCGGTCGTGCCCTCGAAGACGCGCCCGCAGCCGAGCGAGAAGAGCGTGTCGCCGACGAAGACCGCTTCGCCCTCCGGAAAGTAGTAGGCGACATGGCCGGTCGTATGGCCTGGCGTCGCGATGACCCTGGCGCGGGCGGCGCCCACCGAAATCTCGTCGCCGTCGGACACTGCGCGGTCGAGCGACGGCAGGCGGCCGGCGTCCGCGGCCGCCCCGATGATTTCCATCTGGGGGAACCGCTTCTTCAGCGTTTCCGCGCCCTGGATGTGGTCGGCGTGATGGTGGGTGATCAGGAGATGGGTGAGCGGCCAGCCGCGCCGCTCCGCCTCCGCCGCAATGGCGTCGCCGTCGGGGGCGTCGACGCTCGCGGTCGCGCCGGTCCTGGAATCATGAACAAGGAGCCCGAAATTATCGTTCAGGCAAATGAACTGCGCCACCTCTATGGACATTCCTGTCTCCACATGATCGGCCCGCATCATAGCGAAGGCGCGCGAAAATGCGACCAGGTTGAGCCTTGCCACGGGAAGCGAATAAGAAGATGATCCGCCGCATGGCCCCCGACGTCGTTGAACTGAGAGCTTTTTACGAGACCGCGCTCGGTGAGGTGGCGCGTCGCGTCGTGGGCCGGCTGCTGCGCGCCCGCTGGGAGGACCATGCCGGGCTGCGCGTGTTGGGACTGGGCTATCCGACGCCCTATCTGGACGGATTTCGCGAGAAGGCGCAGCGCGTTCTGGCCTTCATGCCGGCGACCCAGGGCGTCGTGCACTGGCCGCTTGACGGACGATCCGCCACGGCGCTGGTCGAGGCCTCCATGATGCCTCTGCCCGACGCCTGCATCGACCGGCTGCTGCTGGTGCACGCGCTGGAGGTGGAGGAGCATCCACAGGATCTCCTCGAGGAGGTCTGGCGCATCCTCGCCCCGGGCGGGCGCGTGGTGATCGTCGCGCCGAGCCGCACCGGATTGTGGGCGCGCCTCGACACCACGCCTTTCGGCCACGGCCACCCCTATTCGCGCGGACAGTTGCAGACGCTTCTTCAGGAGGCGCAGTTCCTGCCCGTCTTCTGGGGCGAGGCGCTCTATGTGCCGCCCTTCCAGCGGGTGACGCTGCTGCGCTCGGCGCCCGCCTTCGAGCGCATCGCCGGGCGCTTCTCGCTCCCCGGCGGCGGGGTCCATGTGGTCGAGGCGATGAAGCAGCTCTACCGGCCGGTGCTGCGCCGGGCCGTGCGGCGCGCGCCCGTCGTGGCCGAGCCGGCGCTGGAGCCCGTGCTGGAGCCCGAGGGCGCCGAGCCGGCGTGAGGCGCGCGCCTACCGCCGCCCGTCATCCACCTTGACGCCGAAGGATTGCGCCAGAAACAGCGCGCCATGAAGCAGCCCGACGTTGTCGATGCCATGGCCGAGCCCGGCCGACAGATGCCACTGCGTCGGCACGCCCATGTCGGCGAGCGAATTGGCGGAAAGCAGCAGCGCCTCGGCGGGGATGAGATCGTCGGCGTCGCCATGGACCAGCAGCACGGCGGGCGGGGGATTTTGCGCCAGCCGCGTCGAGCCCGGCGCGTCCTCGCCGGTGACGTGGATGCCGGAGTAGCCGAGAATGGCGCGCGGCGGCGTGGGCCGGCGCAGGCCCGTGTGGAGGGCCATCATCGTCCCCTGGCTGAAGCCGACGAGGGCGAGCGACCGCTCGTCGAGACCACGTCTCGCCAGTTCCCTGTCGAGGAAGGCGTCGAGCGTGGGGCGGGCGGCGTTGACGCCCTGCCAACGCTCGTCGGGGTTGCGCGTGAAGAGCGGGAACCACTGTCGCCCCATGGGCGACATGGCGCATCTCTCGGGCGCGTGCGGCGCGACGAAATCGGCGTCGGGCAGAAAGTCCCGCCACTGCCTGCCGATCTCGATGAGGTCGTCGCCGTCGGCGCCGAAGCCGTGGAGAAACACCACAAGCTGCGACGCCTTTCCGGATTTCGCCGCCGCCCTTGGCCCGTCGATTTCAACCATGCGCATGTTCCCCTTCCGCCAGTCCTGGAAAGGCCGCGGACCGAAGCGTTCGTGACGCCCTAGCTCTCGGGGGTTGGCGCGCAGAGGTCAAGAGGGCGACGCCGGCGCAGAGCCGGCCGGGACCATCTTTCGGATGCGTCAGAACGAGGTCTGGAGCGCGAAACGGAGAATCTTGAAGGCGAAGATGAAAGCGCCGGCCAGAGTGCCGTGTTTCACCATGGTCATCGCGATAAAAATGTGGTCCGGCCTCATCATCTTGGTAACCTTTCGAAAGGTCGCGCGAAATCGTCGCGGCGCGTCGCATCGTCGCGTTGGGGGGTAGAGACATTTTTTCAGGTTCAGGGCGCCTGCGTCTCGGTCAGACCCTTGCGAAAGGCGCGCCATACCGCCTTCGTTCGACTGAGCGATTTCGTCGCACCATTCGGCGACCGCGCTCCATCTCGAAACCTGGCGTCGAGGTAGCTTCGGTAAGTTTCTTTTGCAAGCGAGAGCCTTCGGATTCGGGCCTTTCGCGACAATATGTCACTTCGCGACGCGGGCGCGTCGCGAACGCCGAAGGAGGCTTTTCCTACATGCCCAAACTGCTGATCGTCATTGGTCTGGCGCTTGTCGCGCTCGGCCTTTTATGGCCGCTTGCGGAACGCGCCGGACTTGGACGTTTGCCCGGAGACATTGTTTTCGAGCGCGGCAATTTACGCGTCTATATTCCGCTTGCGACGTCGCTTCTCGTCAGCCTCGCTTTGAGCGCGATCTTCTGGCTGCTCAATCGCTGACGCTGGTTCGGGCGGCGCAACGCTTGGCGTCTTTTGACGCGCAGGCCAGGAACAACCCTCGACGCCTCTGGTTGATCGATTACGCGAAATGACAGGGGCGGCAAAGGCCGAGGGAGTCGACATGCAGATCTTCAGACGCAATCGTGAACGTGACATGGGCGACATCCGCGGCGTCGTCGCCCAACAGGCGTCGACGGCGGCCGGTCAGGCTCAGCGCATGATGGAAGAGGGCGTGGACCAGGCCAATCGCGCGCTCGCGACCGCGCGGGAGCAGGGCGCACAGGTTGCGGAAAACGCCGGTGAAGCCATGCAGGAGTGGCGCTCGACACTCGAATCCGCCGTGCGCGCGCAGCCGATCACGGCGCTCGCGCTCGCGGCCGTCGCAGGCCTCGCCATCGGCGCCCTCTGGCGGACCGGAGAAAAATAGGTCATCGGGCGAGGCGCGCCGCGTTCTCGCCCGGAAAACTTGGTCCGGAAAACTGGCCGGGGGAAACTGGCCGGGGGAAGCTGGCTTGGTGGCGGCGGCTCTGCTATCAGCGCCGCATGACGCAAAAAACGCTGGAGGCCCTCCGCCGCGGCGGTCTGGCCGGGGCGCGAGAGTTGCGCCTTCCGGGACTCGACGAATTCCCGCGCGAGATCTTCGGATTGGCCGAGACGCTGGAGATTCTCGATCTCAGCGACGGCCGCCTCGAGTCGCTGCCCGAGGACATGAGCCGCCTGCGCAAGCTGCGCGTGCTGTTTTGCTCGGGGAATCGCTTCAGACGCCTGCCGCCTGCGCTCGGCGATTGTGGCGCGCTGCGCATGATCGGCTTCCGGCGCGTTGGCCTGCGCGAGGTTCCCGGCGAGTCACTGCCGCCGCAATTGCGCTGGCTCACGCTCACCGACAATGAAATCGAAGGCCTGCCGGCGGAGCTGGGCGAAAGGCCGCAACTGCAGAAGCTGATGCTCGCCGGCAACCGGCTCGCGTCCTTGCCCTCGACTCTCCGCAACGCGGAGAAGCTCGAACTCATTCGTTTGAGTTCGAACCGTTTCGACTCTCTGCCGTCCTGGCTTTCGGCCCTGCCCGCTCTCGCGTGGATTTCCTGGGGCGCCAACGCCTGCGAGCGCGAGATTGCGGCGCCGGCGCCCGCTCCCGCCTCGTTCTCGCAACTCGACATTGGCGCGCTACTCGGCGAAGGCGCATCGGGGCGGGTGCACCGGGCCACATGGCGCCGGGAGGGCGAAGCGGCGCGGTCGGTCGCCGTGAAGATTTTCAAAGGCGCGATAACGAGCGACGGCCTGCCGGCGCGCGAAATGGCCGCGAGTCTCACGGCGGGCGACCATCCCAATCTGACTGCCGCCCTCGGCCGCCTGTCGGATCATCCCGACGGCGCGCAAGCGATGCTCATGCCGCTGCTGCCGCCACACTGGCGAAGACTTGCAGGCCCGCCGGATTTCGAAAGCTGCAGCCGCGACGTTTATGATCCGGCGCTCCGCCTCTCAACCGAGGCGGGGCTCTCGCTTCTGCACGGCGTCGCGACGGCCGTCGCTCATTTGCACGCGCGCGGTCTGATGCACGGCGATCTCTACGCCCACAACATTCTATGGGACGGCGTCGCGGGAGAGGCGGCGCTTGGCGACTTCGGCGCGGCCTGTTCGCTTCCCTCGGGGCCGGAAGGCGACGCCTGGCGCCGCATCGAGTCGCGCGCGTTCGGGGTGCTGCTCGAGGAAGTGCTGGCCCGTTGCCCGCCCGAATCCGCCGCGATCCAGAAACTGCGCGACCTCGCGCGCGCCTGCCTTGGCAAGGAGGCGCGCGAACGCCCTCTCTTGACGGAGGCGGCAAGAGAAATCCAGGCAGTGGGCCACGGGTCGGCCTGAGATCTTGCGCGATTCATCTGCGTCGCGCCCTGGCTTTACCTCACGTAGATTCCACAACTGGCGCCGCTCTGACCGGCGCGTAAGGTGCGCTTGCGCAGATGAATGGCCAGCAAGAGCCTGCCTGCGCGGTCTGCGGGTGGGCAGACGTGGGCTGGCGGCCGCGGACTTCGCGTGAGGGGCGCGCCGTCAGCCCAGTTCGGCCGAACGCCGCTTCAGGCGCGCGCGCAGTTTCATGAGCCTGTCGACACGACAGGCGCGTGCGTATGGACACATCGCGCCCGATCCTGCTCGTCCATGATCGGGACAGGATCAGGGAGGAGACGATGTCTGATGATTTCAACAGTGAAGCGACGGTTGCTTCTGCGCTGGCGCTGCTGATGGCGGGCCTCTGCTGGGTCGTGCTGATGGCGCCGCTTGCGGCCGGATGACTTACAGGCCGCATTTTCGAAGCGCGAGTGACGCGACTAAAGTGCGATCAGCGTCGCGAGGGCGCCGATGCTCAAGAAGCCGGCGAGCGCGAGCAGGAATCCATCGATTTCCATGACATCCTCCCTTGCTTCCGCCTCTTGTGCGGGCGGCAATTGAGGACAATGCGCAAGAACAGGCAGGGTTCCGCCTCGGGTTTTTCCGGATCGTTTCCAGAGGACGGCGGACGGACGAAACCAGGCCCAAAGGCGGGCCGTTCTACCAGTAGGGCGAGGTCGGAACGCCTCCCATGACTTCGTCGATCCGCTTTCGCACCGACTCGATCGCATCCTCCGGAAGCGCATCCGCGGGGAAAAATCCCGCTTCGACGATCTCCCTCGTCGGCGCGAACGGACCGGTCTGGCGGAAGCCGCGCACGACGAACAAGGTTTCGTGATTGTAGCGGCAGGCGTCGCGGTTGAGATAGACGCCGTGCAGAACCGGCGCTTCTCCCGAAAGGACGATATTCCCTTCCTCCCTGAGTTCTCGCGCCAGCGCGTCGAGCAATGTTTCGCCATGTTCGACGCCGCCCCCCGGCAGCCAGTATCCGGCGACATAGCTGTGGCGGACGAGAAGCACGCGCTTTTGCGCGTCGATGACGAGGCCGCGCACGCCCATGATCATGGGCCGCGTGATAAGTGCGGCGAGCGTAATCACCCTGGTCGCAAGGGGACGAGCGGGAAATCGTTTTGTCTCGGTCATGCCGGATCGGTTCTTGAAATAAATGCCGCCGCTTGGCGAGGGACCGCCATCGGTCATTGAGCGATTTTCGATGTGAATGACTGAAAGCCGGCGGCGTCCGAAGCCGGCGCGCTTGAGGCTCCCTAAACGGGCCGAAGCGCGATTTCGTGATAGACGGCCAGAGTTTGCTCGATCACCACGCGCTCGTCGAATTCGGCCAGGGCCTTTTCGCGCGCGGCCTCTCCCAATCGCCGAGCGAAGACTGGATCATCCTGCAGTCTCGCAATTGCTTCGGCAAGCGATACGGCGTCACGGACGGGGACCAACAGCCCATTGAGGCCGTGCGTCACGACTTCCCGACAGCCCGGCGCATCCGTCGTGATCAATGGCCGCGCGCAGGCGGCCGCTTCGATGAGGCTTTTGGGCAGCCCCTCGCGATAGCTCGGCAGGACCACAATATCGGCCCCGGCCATCAGGCCGGGCATGTCGGCCACATGGCCGAGCCACTCCACAAGGCCCTCTTCCCGCCAGGCGCGCAATTGCTCGTCCGCAATGGACGCCGGATTGCCGGGATCGGGCGCGCCGGCGAGAATAAAGCTTAGTCGTCTGCCTTGTGATTTGAGAATGCGCGCCGCTTCGATGAACTCTCCCACTCCCTTGTCCCACAACATACGCGCGGCGAGCACCACACGTAATGGCGCATCCGCCGAGGCGGTGGCGCTCCCCGGCAGGAAGCGGGAACAGTCGACCCCCGAACCGCGCAACAAGCGAATCCGTTCCGATGGCACGATGCGGGCTTTGTGAAACAATTGAACGTCGTCGGGGTTCTGCAAGATCAGGCGGGCGCGCTCGCCGCCAAGCGCAATGCGCATGAGCACCCGCACAGGGGTGCGAAGCAGCCTCGCTTTCAGCGAGTCGCTGGTGAACACATAGCCCATCCCCGCGACCGCATTGATGCGACCCACCTTGGCGAGGCGCCCGACCAGCGCGCCGTAAACAGCGCACTTGATGGTGAAGCCATGCACGACATCGGGTCGCTCTTCACGCATGAGCATAAATAACCAGCCGATAAGCGCGAGCTCTCGCAACGGATTGAGGCTCGCGCGCTCCATTGGCGCGGGAATCCAGGTAAATCCCAACTCCCTGAGTTTTATGCCGTAGGGACCAGGCGGCGACACGAGCAATACCTCGTGTCCTTCGGCGCGCAACGCGGCGGCGAGCGAACGCCGGAAATTATAGAGATACCAATCCGTGTTGGCGAAGAGGAGGCATTTCAAGCGTCACGCTCCTGTTGACGGGGGCGCCCTCGGCATCCCGGACAGCCTTGCGCGTCATCGGGAATGGGCATCGGGAATCTTGCGATCATACCGCGCATGGCCGGGGCTGACCCGACGATTCGGTTCTTGTTTCGGGATCAGCGCGAAAGCGATGGAGACGATCAGCTTTCCATTTCAGCGCCGATAGAGCCGCGCTCGTGGCGGCCTGGCGACGATCCCAGAGCCCTGCGCCGACATGCTCCAGGTCGATCTGCTGCTAAACCGCGGCTTTACGGACGTCATTGCCTCGATGAACCCCGGTTCCGCAGTATTCGGCTTGCGTTACGATCGAGAGTCCGCCGGAATCTCGAAGATCAGCGGCGATCCGCAAGACCCCGTCAAACAGTTCCAGGGTGCCCGGACCATCGATAAGATTGTGGGGATGCAGATACAGCAACGCTACGCGGTTATTGGCGACAGCGTCGTTGAGTATCGAGCGCCATCGCATGAGCGTAACCGCCTCTGGTATCGCTCGTCTCAAGCCGTGTCGCCAGTTCAGAAAATATCCGCCGGGGATACTAACAAGGCCGAAAGACGAAGGCTCGGCGTCTTGTGAAGGCTCCAAAATGTTGAGTTCCTGGACAAGATTGCCAATCCTGCCATGTCGCCCGACGTCGGGATGGGCGTTCCTGAATCCAACATATCCCTGGTCCGCCAGAAGAGGGATGTTCCCGACCTGATTTCTTGGAAAGACGAATGTCTTCAGATCGACCCCTTTTTTCTTGGCCAACTCCGTCGCACTCCGCAACTCGTAAGCCGCCTCCTCCGTTGTTACCGCGCCAAATCCCAGCGGAACATGTCTGAACCCGTGACAGGCGATCTCATGCCTTCCGTTGCCCCGAACCAGGTCGAATGCCTCGGGGCAAAACCACCCGTCGAAGTTTCCTGCGGCTTCCGCGCGACGAAAGTTTCTCATCCAGTTCGAGCCATCGACCTGAACATCCGACAGCCGCGGCATCCACTGGCTTACTTCGTCATCTGCCAAGAGAAGGGCCATCACAAACGCAAATGTCGCCGGCGCTTCATAAGCCGACAGCGTTCTCAACAGGGACTCATAGGCTCTTACTAACGCCTTCCTGGTGATGAACCCGCTTTCGATCCTGCCGTCGCGATCCGCGATTCCCCATTTTCCTTCGCAATCCAGCGAAATGATAAAAGTTCCCGGCATTGCTTCACTCTCCACACAAAGGACGCTCGAGCCGAGGCCTACATCGTATCAAAAGCGCCGCCAAACAGCGCCCATGCATGCCTTGAAAAAGGGCTTGCCGAATAGCAGGGCCAGCTAAGCGTGCGACTGATCAGCGCTGTCCGGCGAAAGGGGACAAAGCTGCGCCACAGCAACTGTTCATTGAGCGTTCTATCGGTCGATTTGGCAATCAGGAAGCGAGCGCCTTTATGACGCGCCCACGCGGCCACAGCATTCAAAACAACCTTCCGGCTGCCCTCGTCAGACCCGGCCATCTCGACGAGAGTGGCCTTCAACCCCTGCCGGGATCTGCGAAAACCGCACAGGGCCGCGCCACTGTGTCCGAAAGCTCCACGCACGTGAATCGAATAATACTCCGAGTCCGGCACACTGCGATAACGGTAGGCGGTCCACTGCGCGGAGCGGCTCATCTGCCATCTTCGCCTGAGAAGAGGAAGCGCTTCAAAGTGGGCAGCAAGATCGGGTGGGCAGTCACGTCGAACAGAGCACCCTGATAGGCTGGGGTCCTTGCTTTCGCAAATCCACCCGCCGTCTTGCTCGATCCACCGCATATTTCGGTAGGGCGCCGGCGCGAGTGGCCGCAGTGCTTCGATAATATTACCCACGTGGCACCAGTTCAACGGCCCTATGTTGCCCGCGTAGGCCGCGCGATTGGGCGCGCCGAACATCACGCTTATCTTCTCACCATCGCAGATTTCATAACAACGGCATGCCAGTTCTCGCAGCATGCCTTTTCCCTGGAAGTCCGGATGCACCATGCTGTCGATAGGTTGCCCCCCAAGAACCTGCGACTGCCCATCCGACAGCAACAGGGGCCAAACCATGTAAAAACCGACAATCCGTTCCCCATAGAGTCCCAGGATCGCGGGACACACACCCGTAAGCGTCTCATTCCAATGCTTCAGGTCATATTCTATGCTTCGATTTTCGCCCCAAACTGTTTCAAACAGTTCTCGGAGTCGCATGAAGTCAGATGCCTCGTATCTTGCATACCTCACGTCTCGCAATTGAGGCGACGATCCTTTTTCCATTGACGGCCTCAAAACATCGAAATCACACGAATTAAAACCAAGTTTGATAAGGAAGATAGCACGCCTCGAAAAGGGACGAAACCATCACCCAGGTCAAGAGAGTCACCCCTCCAACGGCATAAGGCGCAACTGCGAACATGGCCGCATTCGGACCTTTTATGAGAAAGGGAATGCGGGCGAGCACCATGTACTGAATAGGCGCGAGGTAGAATCCGAACCGATCTCCGCCAACGGATGAAAAGAAAGAAAACGGAAAAACCGCCACCATTAAATAAGACGTCAACTTGATGAATTTATAGTCTTTTACATAAAGAAGTTTCCATTTTCGATCGAGATACCACAAAAACGCCGCGCCGGTGAGAGCAATCAGTCCTGTCCGGAAAGGGGCGCCGAATGCTTCAGTCGCCGTCCCAACATACCGCCTCGAATAGAATTCGAAGGCCTCGCTCGTCAATAGATAATAAATGCCCGGCATCGCGATGAGCCCCCCCAAAATGATGCGCTGTCGGGAAAAACGTCCTCGCACGAATGGCGTCAACATCAGGAAAGCGCCAGCACTTGTGTGGAACATAGACGCGATCAAAGTGAAAAGAACGCAACGCAGGAGGCTCATGTCGATGAAGGCGTTGAATGCGAAACAAAGAATCCCCAGAGCGATCGCCTGACGTATCCCAGACATCGCAAGATTGATAATCAGAATTGGAAAGGATAGAATGAGAATAGAAAGTCGATCAGGCTGCCGCTTGGCTATTTGGTGCAGACCAAGAAAAAAAATTCCCGAGGAAACGACGTTAATGTAAGGATAATCGAGTTGCAAGTAGTGCAGCAGACTGTTTAACAACCAGAAAGCCTGCTCGGTGGTGCTGCTGGTCTCGTAAATACGAGAATTTTCGAAGATGACCAGATAGCCGCCCCAATCACAGCCTACGCGATACCGAAATCCGACAAACAGGAAAAGGACAAAAAGCCATAGGTAGTAAAATTGGTTTCTTAGCGGACCGTTTCCTCTCGAGACGAACCCACTCAGCAAAAGGCTGACATACACCAGGATATATATCACAGATCGGAACCGTGTCGTTAGATTACTGAGGAGAGAAGTCGCTGCAATTTAAGTGCGACTTGCGTGATGCAATAGCCAGGACTGCATCATCAAGATAGCCCAAATGCGCCATCCGGCGTTCTCCGCCTTTGACTGGTGATTTCTCCAAAGTAGCCTGACCCTGGACGGGTCGAATACTCCAGTAGAGGCGAGTTGCGCTTCACTTATAAGACTTTCGGCCCATTCACGAAGATCGCCCCGTAGCCATTGGTCGAGCGGAATCGCAAAACCTTGTTTTGGTCGTTCCATTAAATCGCGTGGGACGTGCCTGTAGAGAATGTCCCGCAGGATGCGCTTGCCGATACGTCCGTCAATCTTGGCGTTTAAAGGCAGTCGCCAAGCGAGCTCCACGACGCGCCGATCCAGAAAAGGCGCGCGCGTTTCCAGTGAGGCGCTCATCGCAGCACGATCGACTTTCACAAGGATATCGCCTGGCAGATAAGTCACGGCGTCCATCGCCATCATCCACTCCTCGAGGCAAAGAATTTTGTCCAGCCCCTCGCTCAGGCCTAAACCCGGCGTTTCTGACTCTGGTTGCAGCAATACCTCAGCCGGGTCGGAAAACGTGCTGACGATCTCTCGATAGAGACTCTGTGAATCATGGGCACGCGCGATGACGCCGCCGAACTTTGACAGCTTGTCGATTGTGGTGAGTGGAAGACCGATAATATCGGCGGCAGAGCGCAATACCGACCGATCATTTGCCCCGAAGGACTGCAGGGCTGCGATCAGGCGCCCCCCTGCAATGCGCCCTATTTTTGGGACTGCACTGGAAATTCGCCAAAGGCCGGGAGCAAAGATGTAACGGTTGTAGCCGCCAAACATCTCATCTCCACCGTCCCCGGACAGCGCTACCGCTACATGCTGGCGTGTCATACGAGATAATAATAAGGTTGGAATCTGGGATGGATCAGCAAATGGCTCGCTATAGACTTTAGGGAGCTCTGGAACGACTGAGAGTGCGTCGGCCTCGGTGAGGATGAATTCCGTGTGCGTGGTCCCCAGGTGCTGCGCGACTAATCGAGCGTGCCCCGCTTCATTGAAACGTTGATTCTCGAAACCGATCGAAAACGTGCGTGTTGCGCCTCTCGAAGAACGTTGCATGAGCGCCGCGATGAGAGAAGAGTCTATGCCGCCGGAGAGAAAGCAACCCAGCGGAACGTCGCTGAGCATCTGCGAGGCGACAACTTCCTCAAGACAGGTCTCCACCTCACCACACAGCGCCTCGTAATCGCCTCGGCTGACTCGGCGCACGCCAGCCAGCGCGACGGCCTCGAGCGACCAGTAAGGTCTCGACGGAGACGCGTCGAACGGCGACGTCAAACGCAGAAAATGGCCAGGCTGCAGCTTCCGGATATTTTGGAAGATCGTTGCCGGTTCGGGAATGTACGAAAACCGTAGAAAAGCAGCGACTGCAGAACGGTCTATTTCATTATCGAACCCGGGATACGTCAACAGGGCGTCAAGCTCGGAAGCAAAGAGCAGCGCGCCATCCGACCAGCCATAATAAAGCGGCTTCTCGCCGAGTCTGTCGCGAGCCAATGTCAGATTGCGCGTCGCCCTATCCCAGAGACCGAACGCGAACATACCGCAAGTAAGATCGAGCGCCCGCTCCAGGCCCCAATAGGCAATGGCCGCAAGGAGCGTCTCGGTGTCGGAATGCCCACGCCAGTGAGCGACAGCCCCTTCATCTTCAAGCTTTATTCGCAGATCGAGGTGATTGTAAATTTCCCCATTGAACACAATAACATACCGCCCCGACAGATCTTCCATCGGCTGAGCGCCCGCCGGAGACAGATCGATAATGGATAGGCGGCGGTGTGCGAGTGCGATTCCGGATTCGCGATCCCCCCATTCACCTGAAGAATCGGGTCCTCTGTGGCGGATCGCCGTGGCCATCCGCCGAGCAAGGCGGCGAGCGTCTACGTCATTTTGCTTTCGAGCCAGCCAAATCCCCGCTATGCCACACATTTCACCAGCCCATCAAGCTTGATACATCCCGGATACTGTGTCGCAAGCATATTGAACGGAAACAAGCACGGCAATCAGGACGAGGAAGCGCCAACAAGCTCGCGCAACATGGCCGCGAGACGGGGCCCGTGCGTGCGCAACGAGTAATCAGCAACAATCTTATTTCTACCACGTTCCCCCATTGCACTGCGGAGCTCTGCACTTGTCACCAGCCGGCGAATGGCGGCCTCCCATTCTCGATCATCACGCGCTAGGTGACCATTTATCCCCTCGTCCACGATATGGGCGTTCACGCCGACCGGCGATGCGACTACTGGAATGCCGCACGCCATGTACTGAATCAGCTTATAGCCGCATTTGCCTTTTGCCCACGGCTCATCCGGGAGGGGCATGATGCCGATATCCATTCCCTGGATTAGCGCTACTTCACGGTCCTCCGCCCATTCCAGGAACTCGAACCGTGAGGGCATCGCACTGGGCCGCCCTGCGCCGACGATGCGAATGACGAGATCGAGTTCTTCAGCGAGGCGTTGGAGAAGGGGTACGAAGGGAAGCACGAAACTCCACGTTGACGGCGAGCCAATCCATCCCACGGTCAACGGCCCTCTGATATTTCGGCACTTTGGCGCTGGCTTGTACACCGCTGTATCGAGGACCGTCGGAACAATCACAGTGCGACGGGCAAAGTTGTCAGCATAGGCCTTCAGATAGGCGTTGCCGCAGACGCAAAGCGAAGATCCACTCATCAACGGCTGCAACTTCGAGCCCAAAACGTGACGAACGACTGGGTTCGGGTGCATGTCATACTGATGGAAAATCGCGTCATCAAAGTCATATACTACCGGCTTGCCGCTTAGCTTGCTTAGGCGCTCTAGTGAACCGGGCATATATGGAAACGTCTCGCAGTGAACCCAAATAAGGTCAAATGCGCTAGCGTTGCACAGCACCAAAGCCCGAGTCAGATAGGCGTTCAGGATCGATAGAAAGGGGAGAGTGTTTCCCCCGTAAGCCCGCTCGAGATACTCGTTGGTCAGGAGAGGAGAGAAGGTGACCTCGATCCCTTGGCTAGCAAAATGCTCTCTATATTGGAGCAAGCGTTGCCGTGTGCTAGCTGCTTTGTCTCCATATTTCATCAAGGCTAATATCTTCATCGAGAAACGGCCCCATTCAAGACGCGACAAATCAACTCTTTCGTCCTACGGCGCACCAATATGGCTCTTCCTCGAGAAAATGGATGTCAGTCAGACCCGCGCGTTGCATCATCATATCGATTTCGGAGCGGGTAAATCGCTGCTCCAATGGCGTCCCAAAGCGGTCCCGGCTATCGGTACGCATCGCGTAAAACGACTTGTCTCGATAGAAATACAACGGGGCGTTTCTCACCCGCAAGCCGAGACGTTCACCAAGCAGCGCCAATCGTGCGAGCGGAAAGTATATTAATAATGCAATGACGTCAGTCGCTAACGACTTGAATGGTCCGGGGAGCCGGCTAATGATTGCACGCACTACCTCGCTTGCGCGCCAGAGCAGACTGAACCAGAGCGGCCGGTTATCGAAACGATAGTAAAGGTAGATCAGTAACGGCGCCCCTGGCTTTAGGAGGTCCACGCAGGCGCGCAAAGCAGCTTCAGTATCAGGGATATGATGCAACACGCCAAGCGAGTAGCCAAAATCTTGGCTCGCGCAGCGCAAAGGGACGGCGTCGGCGAGCGCGTGGTAGAAGTGGACGTTCTCGTGACTCGCCAGGGTGCGTCGCGCAATCGACAACGCCCCCTCAGACGCATCAATACAGTTCAGCCTGCCTACCCGAGGAGCTACTAAACGAGCCCAACGGCCTGACCCGCAGCCCATATCAAAACCTTCAGGGTTTTGTGGCAGGGAGCTCCATGGGAATATCTTAAAATAAAGCGAAAAGGCTCGGATGAGTTCATTTTCCGAGAGTGCAGACTGATCGAAGCGCGTCCATTCATCCCCGAATGAAGCCACCGTCTCGGCGTCAACGTTGGCGGACTCGCGCATAGTAGGCCTATTTTCTCCGTCCGTCATATTGTCTCCAGCTTATATGACCGCCCAAAAGTTCAGTCCGAGCAACAGCTACGTGTTCGCCTCTTCGACCCAGAGGTTATGTCGCAAATCATGCCTTTTCAAGTTTGCAGGTCGAAGCAGAGCGACGTGATCGATAGTTCTTTGGAGGGACCGAGGTTGGACAAGCACTGGGTTTGAAAAGAAAACACAACGGCACCCGGATCCTACCATGGCGACTTATCATCGCGTCTTGAGTATGTGCCCGATCGATCAGGTCGACCCTCTTTTATTTCTCGGTATTGTGCCAGCGTCGCGTGCTTTCAACTTTGCTCGGCGGACCTCCGCCTTTCCCAGTTCCTCGCGGATCCGCCGCAGTCTGACCTCTTCGGCGACAATGCGTCATGTAGCACGACGGGATTGATATACGCGGCGTCAATTCACGAGTTTCGGCGCGGCTGACGCCTTCGAGACTATCACGAGCAACCAGGTTTCGCCGAGGTCCGGACACTCCGGCCACGCGCCGGCGCCCGGCTTCGCCAAATTAATACAAGCAATCTGGCCGTTCGGCTCGCACCGCGCGGTCGGGCCTTTGCCAAAGGCGAGGGAGCGCAAATCTCGATTGATGAGATGCAAATGGAACCTTTTCAACGAAATCGACCACGGTCAGCCCATGAAGTGCGGACATGTGATGCGTGCCGAGCGCGCTCTTCTTAAATCCCGGCCTGATCTCGGTAACAAGTTCTTCCTTGTACGATTCCTCCGTCAGTTCAGTGATCTCAAAAACAGACGTATGGTGACCATATAAATCAAAACCCTGAGCCTGCGCGACTCGGTACAACCGGCCGTTCTGATCATGCACGCATCCCCCATTACGGGCGTGCCCGGGATCGAACACGATCGGGTTCTTCGGATGGGAGTTCCAACGGGTGGCTTTGGGCGAATCCGAATAGTAGAGATGCAATTCTCCCCCGCAGTCATTCAGACCGGAGCGGTCGATATTCGTTAAAAGCCACCATCTCGAGTTATGATGAAACAACATCGAGTCAGCGGCGGAAAGATCGTCGATTAATATCGTATCTAACTCCCATTCACATGGAAATTTCTTGCATCGGTAAAGCCTGATCTGCCGCGCGGCGCAACTTTCTGGGATCATATAAACGTCTTCTTCAAAGCGAAAAACGAATGGAAACGATAAATGAAACGGCTCGACCAAGCACGGACCGTGTTCTCTGTAATAGCCTGGACCAACCTCGAACACACTTATTTTTGCTTTATTCTCCTTTGATGAGAAATCCTCAACAAAGCAGTATGTTTTTCCAGCCTCACTGACAAGGAACGGATCAGCCAGAAATCGACCTGGTTCGACGCGAATGACCATTCCTTCATATAGAGTGGCGTCTCGCCAATCCTCCGGGATGACCAGGACACTCCATCGCATCTGCATTCCGAGAAGCTTGGATAATGCCCAACCCAGCAATCGTGAAGCCAGCTTAATGCCATAAACGAGCCAGACGAAGATGCTCGGCGCTTCGTTGAGCGGACCGCTGTACGGTAATTTGGGCTCCGCTGGCGGCAGGCGCCCAAGCTCACCGATGTCTTGCAGAAGATATTTTAAACGTTCGCTCGCCCTCCTCGCCAAAAATGCTTGATTGAGAGAGTAAAAGAACTGTGTCGTGACATAGCCGATCACCAACAGTTCGGCTGAGGCGTTCAGGCGCTCGATCACGAATCCTGTTTTCGCGCATCCGTGAAAGCATTCCCAGAAACCAATTGGGCATTCCCGCGTGGCATGCGTGTCGCTGAGCCGTAGACGGATCGTCCCAAGTCGCGAAGAATCTTCAATTCCGGGTAGAAGATCGCAGCCGTCCAACGCAATAAAAAGATCAATGTTTTGATCCCTTAATTCGGCCGATACAATCTCACCTGGACGACCGATACATTCCGCATGTGTACCGAGCGAGACGTCGATCTTATGTGGAATCAAAGCAGAAATGTCGCACTGTTCGAAATGGTCTGCATGAATGCCATTATTGTATCGCTCAAGCAAACTCCGCTCGACGAATTCTACTAACCGCCGCGGGAAAGATTTCCATTTATGATCCCGCTTGGGAGCATTTTCCCTATGGTCTTCGTCAACTTTGTTTACGACAATCAAGTGGGATACATCTATAGACTCTTGTTTGGAGGCCCAAATTACAAATTGCTGCACGTATTTTGGAACGTCTACGCTATCTGTAATCAAACCAACTCTGAGCTTGTGCATTCAAGCGTCCTCAAGTGTAGGTTTACACGCTGTCAGTAGGCGTCAAGATCAGAGGCTTGGATTCGCCACTTGCGCGCGTTTACGCCGAACGTCCGCTGGGAGAGTTGGCGGGTAATAAACGGCGCGTCTTTGAATCGGAAAAAACCGCATCTGCGCATCGCAGGAATCAAATCTTCGTCATTCGTGATAGACAGCATAATTGGATGACCGGCGCGCCCCGCATTGGCGACTGCCGCACTAACGGCGCCGATCCGCGCGGCCAGACTTAATCCCATTACTTCGGATAAGACAGCATTGCCGGTTTGAGGATCGACGCCCCAAGTTGCAAATGCGTGGGGTTTGCCCCCGCATCCGTTCACTGAGATCCACTGATGATTCAATCCTGCTTCGGGGGAGAAGCGCCACCTAAGCCTAGAGCGGGTTCGATCCACCTGACAGACGCGGCTAGTCTCCCCCCACTCGTCAAGAAATCGATCCAATTCACAATCACTTGGCGCCTCGTTAGCGATCTCGTAACCCTGCGAGCTGCCCTTTGGTATCAGGTTCGACAAAGAATCCGCCATCGTACCGAGAACCGGAGGAATCCTCCTATGTTTCGAAGGCTTGAGGGGCCGCACCCACATGCCCACATTGCCGGAGTGCGTCCAGCCCAATCGATTTATCCAGCCAGGATAAGCATTGCTGTTCGGGAACCCATAGAGTAATTCGATCCCCTGCTCTGCCGCCAATTCCATCGCCGCTTCGGCCAGCGCCACGAACATTCCCTGGCGCTGATAATCGGGGTCCGTCATGATGTCTACCGCCTGAGCGCCGAGAACTCGCTCTCCGCCAATGCGTAACGGAGCACCCCATAACGCACAGTGACCGATAATTCTCCCCTCTGCCTCTGCGACCGTGATTATTGACCGCGCATCGTTGCCCCAGAATTTCCAAATATAGGCCGAGTCGTCCCGGTCGAAATGAAAAACCTTTCTGAAAAGCGATTGAATGCCCGCCGCATCATCCCGCGCCGCCTCTCGGACGACCCATTTAGGTTTGCTCATTTTATTCTCACGATTTTCAGTCGAATGTGATTACATCCTGCACTGGGAGAGAGCACAGGCAGCAAAAAGGCATAGTTTGTTGTCCCAAGTTGGGCGCGGCGCTCCTATTGATCAACATATCGGACTGTATTTTGCATTGTACTGCCTAATTGGCTCAAGTCCGGATTCGTTTCCCTGATAATTCTCTCAGTATCGACGAGGTATGATCACAGATCGATTCTCAGGACGCTCGTGTGTCCCCACGGGCCCTGCACGCATATTTGCTTCGACGCGCCACCAAGCATGCGGTCCTGTGCTGAAACGTTATCAAGAGGCGTCGAGAAGCATTCTCCTGATTCCCTGCGGGAGCCTTTACGGCGGGGCGCGGCCTTTGTCGTAAATTTGAAGTCTGGACTGCCGGACATCTCTTGAGAGGCGCACAGCCTCGGACGGCTCTGCGAAAATCAACCGAATTCCTCGTCACCGGCGCCGGACGGAGGCGATCGGGTCGATCAGGAACAGCGATGCCTCTCCTCCGCCCCCGCCCTCTGGTCATTCGATCTCCGATGGCGGCGCTTGCCACCCGCCGTGGCCCTGGACGGTATCTCCACAGCGTCGGCCATATGACCAACTCTGGTAGCAAGCCGTCCAAGCCCGATGCTTTTACGTCGCCCAGCTATGTGAGCGACACGCATCGGGCGGATTATGCGACCCCCGCAGCGACGCTAAACAGTTCATCTGATAAATACGGCGCAAGCCCTCGCACTCTTGCAGAGCGCGAGGCGTCATATTCGCGGAAAGATCAACGTTACTTGTTCCGAAGAGAAGTGATGGCCCGAAAAAAAACGGGCGGCAACCAATCCTTAAGGTGGCTGTACATGCTTACACGCCAGGCCTGATAACGATCTGCAAAGGATTCACCATCTCTTGGTACGTATATCGTACTATTGGATGGGATATCTTCGATAATTTTCGGCGATGCTGTATAATAGTATAATGCGATCGACCTTCTGTTGATTCCATGTGGGCTATTCAGGGGATCCGGGTGGCCGTGGAAAGAATAGGCGTCCGTGTTGAAAATCGCACAACGATTCAGTATGGGATCTATCGTCACTATCTCATTTTTGATGGAACGGTCCCATAAGCCCAGCTGGCCGCCCCATTTTGGGTCCCACCCAGGATTTAGATAGATCAACAAATTGATTCGGCGCTGCAATCGCAGGGGCTCGTTGACCCGGAAATCCGCATGAACTCCAAGAAGTCCGCCGGTCGACGTCTCGTGAAACCCGCCTCCGCTGAAATAAGGATCGGGTATCAAACCTTTAATTCCCGTGAGATTTTCCAGGAATTGGAGCACTGGCGCAGAGTTCAGAAATGCAAACAAATCTCTAACGAAGCGATTACAGTCATTTGGGTGAACTGCGCGTTTGTGGTGACCCGCATATCCCTTCTCGAACAGCATATCTCTTTCAAGCTCTTGTGTCGGAAAGTTTTGCAGGATCTCCCCGATCAGGGGAGCCGGTAAAAAGTCATCTAGCACGATGTGTGGAAAAGGTTTTGCCGAGCGATACTGCGAGGAAAATCTGCCGCCGAATTCTTGTGCGTCCCTTTCGTTCAAATTGAGCCCATCGGATAGATCGATAGGCAGGGTTGCGGATGGAGGGTGTAAAGCCATTTACGTTTTCCTCTGTAATTAACGGGGCTTTCGAGTCGGACTATATCCAACTACCCGCAAGGCGCTTGTTGGCTACAGTTCTCCGGAACTTTCACAAAGACCGGTGTTGCGTCTTTATTCGAAGAGGCGGTTGCGTCGCAGTTTTCAAAGCGGATCTGGCAAGCGACCCTATGGGCTTGATACGACCCCTCGACACCAGCCCTTATTTCAAAGGGAGTTGTTGCCGCGCTTCTCCGATAAATTGGTTGTACAAAGGATGCTCAAAATCGTGATGTATGTACATCGCATAGTGCCATGGTAGCGGCGCGTCTTTAAGGAAATTTCTGCACTCGGCTATCTTCTGACTTTCGTGACTGGCATTATACTCTTCTATCGCCGCCAGTTGACCGACTGATTTGGAATACATCTCAGTTTCGCCTCCTATGGTGTCGTCGAAATAGTTTATTATTCTTGGGAGACGCATAGAGGCATCAATTGAAAATATCTCGAGGCACTCTTTTGTGGACGAGTAGAAATCCATGTCATGGGCTATGAATCCTATCGGCGCCGGCTTATATGTTTCGGCGAACTCCTTTCTCACATCCTTTATGTTTCCAAGCACAAGCTTTGCTATCTGCAATTTGGGCTTCAACGCCTCCTGGTTCATGGCAAAAAACCCTCGCTGCCAATGGTGCGGAAGATCTCTGAAACCTTGCGGCTCAGGTAGCCCCTCGCCTGTGTCGAAACCGTACACTTCGATTTTCACACCGGTTGCCGCCGAGGCTTTTTTAGCATGATACTGGAGGTTAAGTAACCCATTGCCGCCCGCTACGCCGAATTCGATGACAGATATAGAGTCGAGGCCAAGCTGTTTAGCGAGCCGCGCCGCATTCAATGTCCCATATGCGTAATGAGGCCGATCTTCCAAGTAGCAATCAACGCGGGTTTCATATTTAGGCCATCCTAATCGCCTTGCAACGGCGCCTAGCAGAGCGATTTTGATATTCGGATGCGTAACAATCCTAGAGAAATTCATTCTCTTGTTCTCCGCTTATAGCTGGTAACTGCTCGCTAGTTGTTCTCGGAAACGTTCGACTGAAAACCTCATCGGATAGATACATTTCGCCTTTTCTCCGAGAGATTGCGCGTATTCTGGATGCTCCAATAGATGGAGGATTTTTTCAGCCAGCGATTCGACGTCGCCAACTTGAATCAGCAGCCCGGTTTCACCGGGAGAAATGATTTCCTCCGGGCCACCACATTTCGTTGCGATCACAGCGACACCGGCCAATCCCGCTTCTAGAGTGGTCATAGAAAAGGACTCTGATTCTGACAGGGTCAGGGCGACAATTGCACCCGAGAGCATCTCCGAAAAGTCTCGGCAAAAAGAGTGGAAAAATATTCTGTCTTGCAATCCCGTCGATATGCACATTGTTTTCAACGATTCAAGAAAAATTTCATTCCTTGGGATTCCGAGGGTGCTGCCGTAAAAATGCAATTCAGCAGTTGGTGCGATGTGGGCGATCTTGAGGAATGCACATAACGCTAAACGCTGCCCTTTCCCCTCCATATAATTTGCAACTTGTACTATTCGCGGTGGAGTTCCTACCGACAAACTCGAAGAATGAGGAATCGCGTCGCGCGGATATGCATCGTAAATCAAAGTCGATTTCGACTCCAAGCCCGAGGCTTTTCGAATAAATCTGGAAACCACAACCATTTCGTCTGATGCTAGGGCCGCGATATGCATGAGAATCGGTGCAGCAAACCCTGCATAATTTCTCGGATGTATTCGAACCCATGTTACTATCCGCCCCCTATAACCTAATAATCTCAGAACCGCCCCATGCATTAAATAGAAGTCATTGATCTGCACAGCCTTTGCGTTCAATTCTGCGGCCCATTTTCTAATAGCGAGCGCCGATCTGATCAACTGGATGAAATAGAAGGGGACCTCTTTAATATTCCTATTCAAATCAAATAACGGAACTCTAATTACTTTCGAAAATGCAGCCAAGTCTTCATCCCTCAGGCTCGAATCTTCTGGGATGACAATGGCTATATTTGCCTGCTCCTTCATGACGAGCGCGATGTTTTTAACGGCTACAAAGGCGCCTGTCGGAGACTTCGCGTTTACCAGGATAAGGATTACAGGGAGTTTATTCATTCCAATTCTTCTGTTTTCTGTTCGATTCAACTGAAGAGCGCATCTGACTTGCCTTTCCCCTTTGCATACAGACCCTAGCCCATATCAACAGTGCTCGATCTCGGCCGCTTTTCCACACCGGAACAAGCGCACGAGCTTGGATGCTGCGGAGTTCCAGGTACCTATGCGTGTCTTGAAGTAGTTCGATGCCGAGCATTTGGGGTTCGTAATTGTCTGCTCAGGGAACCGCATGGCGCGCCTCTTGGTATCCGGAAGCGCGCGTGGCCGCCTGTTTGCTATGCCAGGACACGCTCGAAATAGGAATAAAACGTTCGAGAACTCCACTTGTTTTGATGGACCCAATCGAGTTTTTCGACCGCCTTGACGTCGGTCCTTGCGGTCCAGGAACCAAGGTCGAATGAGTCATCGCCGGCCCCCCCCCGGAGGCGTGAAATGGAATTTCCAATGGGGGTGACGTGCGCGCCATTGATGTACGTGCAGACGCTCACGCGCAGCGCAATTTTCCGCGCCGGCGTGGATGACCTTGCTGGCTGGGCCTTCGCCTCCACGGCTTTGAGGAAGGGAATGAGCTGCTGATGTATGGCGCTGCATATCGCGGCCGATCACCGCGCCGTAAAGGACATTATCAACAGCCAACAGCGTAGTCTTTTCATGCCTTCGTGTAATCGTGGATCACGGTCCCGAAGCGGTCTCTCTGTAGCGGCAGGCCCGGCTGGGCGCCGTCGAGCGCCTGGATCGACTCGTCTCGTCGATCGACGGCGCGATGGCGTGCCCGGGCGGGTTAACGTAGAGCCCGACCCACGTCGCGCATCTTGAGAACAAAGCCCGAATCTTTGGAGAGCTTGAACTGGCGGATCCGGTTCGGCTCAAGGCCGTGCGCGCGCGGGATGCACTGCACCGAACTCATCGAGACGCCCGCGGGCCTGGTCATCATCGCGCCTGTCTATTGCGTCGCTTCGCCGGGCGGGTCCTGCAGCCTGACGGCGACGACCCTTTCGGCGACTTCGGCGCCGAGCGGCGGGATGCGCGGGGGGGGGCGTGTGGGTCTTCTCGCGCAGGAGGCCGTCGTAGCCTTCCTGCATCAACCACTCCTGCCAACGCCAGACGTCGGTCTTGGAGCTGCCGGTGCGCCGCAATGATCTCATTCGTGGCGATCCCATCGGCCCTGGGTAAGACGATTTCGGCGCGCGAGACGTGCATCTGGGCGGCGTTGCGGTTTTTTACGATAGCTTGCAACCGCTCGCGGTCAGGCGGCTCCAGCGTGATGGAAATGCCGGTTCGCATGCGCCAGACTCACACGCGCCACCCCTCCCAACCTGGTAAATGACATTACATCGGTGACCGATGGGATGTGTATAACACTCCTTCTCCATAACTTTGAGGCCATGGACTCTCAAATTTCAGATCCAAGCGGACAATGCCTTTTCAACCGCTTCTCTTGGCCAGAGACCGACATAACGCGGGAAGTCCACACCAAATTTGTAATCCTTCAAGTAACTTGTCGCAGGCGGCAGGTTAATCGGAGGTCGTTCGAGATCGAGGTAGCGAAACCCACCGGTAGCGACATCAAGGTTACGATGCCATCGCGCTCTGTGCGTGGTTAGCAGGACATAGGGTATCTGCGAAGAAAGGTAATTCAGAAGTGCTTTCCGGATATCGTCGAACGAAAGATGAAAAAGGCAATCGCGGCAATGCCAGACGTCGACAGGTGGAAAAGGATCGTCACATATATCGAAGATTTTTACTTCGAGTCCCGGGTGGCGATGACGCGCTCTCTCCACAACACTCGCTGAAATGTCTCCCCCAACATAACTTATTCCCGTGGTCATTATGACATCTGGCATCCAGTTCAAGTCGCCACACGGCGCATCGAACATGCTTTTGAAGTCTCGAGATCTAATTAACTCTTGCAATTCGCGGCAGTAATTTTCCGTAAAGGCTCTTTCACTTCCAAGACCGCTATGGCTCTGTTGAGAGCCCCAGTAATTGGTGGCGAAAATGCGGTCGAATACGGCTTGGCGCGAAACCGGCCCCTGCGAAAGCGGATTGGGGAAGGCTCGGGCGAAAGGGTTAATTCCAAATGGCCGACCGATCTTGTTGATCAGTCGGCGCGTCATTAACCCGATACCATTTTGTTCCTCACGCATGGGAGATGATCCTGACCCTGATAGCACGTTTGCCGGGATGTTATTCTGCGGATGCAGATACGATGCAAGGGCGACATTACACGTCAAATCCGCCTCCCCGCCAGCATCCTGCCGGACTCGACCCGAATTAGGAATTACCTAGATCCTGAGATCTGGAAAGGCTCTCGATTAGAGCAAGCCAGGACTTCCCCGTATTGTTTATGTCGAACCTAATTACGGCTGCCATTCGCTCCTCGGGTGTACGCCTTGGGCGTGGATTCGCCAGCCGCGGCAAGAGCGAACTAAGCCAGATTCCCATTGCTCCAGGGTCGCCGACGGGCGGCAGCAACAGACCATGCTCCAATTCGACCGGGGCGGGGGTATTCTTCATAGAGACCATATTGTCTCGAGCACCCGCAAGTATCGAACGCGGGCCCCAAGGACAGTCAGCAGAAATGACATCTATCCCTGAGGCCAGCGCTTCGATCAACACGTTAGGCAAACCCTCGTTTCGGGATGTGAACGCGAACACCGAGCCAACACGCATGTAACGAACCGGATTCGGTTTGAACCCAGCAAAGATGACATCCGCGGAAGCGTTTGGGGAATGCGATGTCCGGAGCCCAAGGGCCATGGCGCGCCCCTGGAGTTCCTCTCGAATTGGTCCGTCACCTACGATAAGCAGCCTACTCCTTGGAACATCGGCCTTGACCCTTGAAAATAGGTCGATCAAGAAGCGGAGGCCCTTGCCGTTATCCAAACGGCTACAGGAGACAATCGTCGGGAAGTGAGAGAACTCCTCATATTCGGGCTCTATTATCTGATCGGCGCTGCTTACGAGTTCCTCGGCGTCGATGTAGCCTTCGATTGGGACAATTCGTCTCTCAATCGATTTCGGCCGGCCTTCGGCAATCTCGTCGCCAACGCCGGACGAAGCCGGAACAATGCAAGTTGCAGCACGATAGATCAGGGGGTCGAAGACACCTTGCCACACCACGCGATTTAGGAAGGAGATGTTAAGATTGTAGCGCTTGGACCCCCGCTCGGAGACAATTGACGGCGTTCCGACGCTAGATAACAGCGCATTTAATAAATTCGGTCCGGAATGAAAACTGATCGCAATGTCGCTTTGACGCTTCAGCGCGCGGAAATTACGCAAACGTTGGAGCCACCGTGCGATCCATCCGCGCTTGCCATCGTCTAGAATAACTACCGGACAATGCGTTGGTTCAGGGGCGTGGGAATAGTCCGCGCCTCCGTAACCGCTGGTGAATAACGTAACTGTCGTATCGTGATAGCGTGAAAGGAAATTGGCCAGCCGAATAAAGGATTTTTCAGAGCCGCCATATCCTATTTGTGGCCCAAGCAATATGATCCGGCGACGTACTGGAGGTCCGCTTTCAGGTAACTCTCCCAAAATCATGCCGCCAAATCTCCAGGTTCTTTCATTTCCCACTTATCCGCCTTGAGCCACATTTGGAAAGCTAAAAGGGACCATATCATCAACTGGCTTGATTTGCCACGAACGAAATAATCGTGTTTTGCATCCTCTACGGCTTGAACATTCAGAACTCCCTGGTCCGATATCGACTGACGATCCAACAAATCTAAAGCCCATGAGCGCAACGGACCACGCAGCCATCTGTCAATGGGCAGGCTGAAACCTTGTTTCGGCCGGTCCACTAAACGTCGGGGAATGATTTTGTAGAGCGCTTCACGCAAAACCCATTTATTGACGTCGCCGCGCATCATCAAGCTGCTATCCAGCCGGCAGCTCAGTTCGAAGACCTCTGGGTCGAGAAAAGGCATGCGCCCCTCCAAGCTGTTTCGCATGGAAGCTCGGTCAACTTTCACCAACAAGTCCGATGGTAGATAGTTAACAATATCCAGGTAACGAAGCTGACCTAATGGGTCCAGCCATCCGAGATTCGTAGGGATTGTCGAACCGGCTCGCCTGTCGCCATCCATGAGGACAAGATCTGGAGGCGCCGTTGAGCGAATAGAATTTTCATGGAGATCCATCAATGAATCTGCACGGAGCTTCTGCGAGATACGCTCCAGCTTGAACTGGATCGAACTAGCGATTTTTGGGCATTCGACATGCTTCTGGAAATCATCGCCCCACTCCGAAACATTGGATAGGGTTCTCGCCAATGCACGACGTGCTGGCAGGAGGCGTATCCAATTCCATTGTTTCTGAACGGACGCATAACGAGGATAACCTCCAAATAACTCGTCTCCACCATCGCCAGTAATTACAACCGTAACATGCTCGCTCGTTATTTTGCTGACGAGATAGGTCGGGATTAGCGAGGCGTCCGCAAATGGTTCATCGGTGAACTCTCCGAGAGTGGGGATCACCTTGAGTAATTCCTCCGATGTCACGTATTCGCTGTGATGGTCCGTTCCGAGATAATGTGCTACTGCAGCCGCATGAGGAGCCTCGTCGAATGCGATATCGTCTACGCCAATACTGAATGTTTTCAGACGTTGCCCCGAAGCGCGTTGTGTCAGAGCGGCGAGGATCGAGGAATCGATCCCGCCTGATAGGAAAAGCCCTAGCGGCACGTCTGAAGCCAACCGCAATCGGCATGCCCTGTCTAATGCGGCGTTAATTGCTTCAATTGCCGTTCCCGCGTCGCTTATCCGGTTTTCAAGCCCCCGCTGAAAGACCTCAACCGCAGACCAGTAAGGACGAGGAACCCCTGGAGCGCCGCTTTTCCATGTTAGGCTGGAACCAGGCGCCAATTTGGAAACATTGCAATATATCGAGCAGTCCTCAGGTACATACCCGTACAGAAAATACTCGCTTAGCGCCGAACGGTTTAGATCAAGGTCGATGTCGCCAGCCGCCTTAAAGCAGGAAAGTTCCGAAGCAAAGCCGAAACTTGTGTCGCTCTGGATGTAATACAGAGGCTTTTCCCCGAATCTGTCCCGAGCGATCGAAAGCGATCTCGCGCTACGATCCCACAATCCTAACGCAAACATTCCGTTCAGCTTAGGCAGCGTCTCAGCAAGGCCATAGAATGCGATGTATTCGAGAAGCGTTTCAGTGTCTGAATGTCCACGCCATTGAATGTTTGTTGCCTGATCGAGGTGGGATCGGAGTTCGCCTGCGTTGTAAATCTCACCGTTGAACGAGAGCACATACCGACCACACTGTGAGATCATGGGCTGGCGTCCTGCCGCTGTCAGATCAACGACAGCCAGTCGTGTGTGGCCTATTGCGATTCCATCGTCGGCCCAAAGGCCAACGGCGTCGGGACCTCGGTCGCGCACGGGTTGAAGCATCCTCCGGACTCGCGACTGCAAAGCGCTCGTTTCGAGATTCGCTGAAAAACCAACAATACCACACATTACGCCGATATCTCCTTAGCAACCGCATTTCTCAAAAGCATTGACCGAGAGCCTTGCGTTGCTCTTAATTTTTGCGCCTGTTCTTTCACTCAGCTAGCCGGTTTCGAGTGCTTTCGGCGTTCGATGTGCCTAATCGCGCCTACAAGGCAGAGCCTTCTAGTCGCTTTATCGACGCTGCCTTGGAGGGGTAATCGATTGTGGGAATCTGGCGAGAATAGATCTACAAATGACAGGTGTAGCTTCGGTTCAGGTTTCTCGCAGCATGCCGGCGAGCCAGGCGCTTAACAGGCTTCTCATCGACGATTGCGGCATGCAAAGAGCGGCGTGCTTTCAATTTCTGCTGGATCCCCTGCCGCTACCGAGCCTGTTCTGCCTCTTCAGCATCTCAATCGCCCCAAGGGTAAATGAGCATACCGCGCCTTACGCAGTCACATTTAGCGTTCGATTGTTTTCGGCGTTTTTTTTGCGCCCGTGTAACGCGAGTCGATTGGGCTGGCCGCGTCCATGAAAACACGGGCGCCTTGATCTCCCACATACATCACTTGGAGCGATTCGAAGATGGGATGAAAAGCGCGTTACGCTCAGTCTCTCGGTTTTGTCATCCCGAACCGGCGTCGCGATCGAAAGCAGAGCCGAGATGCTGAAGAGAGGGGATTACCTCCTGCAAACAAGGCGTTCAAACAATACTGAAAAGGGCGGCCGCTTTTGGCGCCATGATGGAGTATCGCGCCGTAGACGAGGGGTCTGCTCTATCCGCGTTGTTGGACTGTTTGCGTGGTTCGCATCCACGCTCTCGCGTTAGCAAATTGAACGATCCACTTCATCGTCTCTCACACTTGCCGATCGAGGGGCCCTATATAGCGTTAAATAGGAATCCAAACACTTATCCATGTCGAATTTTTGTAAAGCCTTAGCTGTATTGGCCCTTAATGTTTCGAACAGCGCTTTGTCTGAGGAGAGGCGTTTCAGCGCGATAGATACTTCGGCGCTCATTTCGTCGCATTCGCCAAGCTTGACTAAAAGACCGGCCGGATCGTCACCACTCCCATCGATCATGTTACGCACTTCGCCGACATCCGTCGCCACAACAGGCTTATTGAGCAATAGGTACTCAATGACTACTGTGGGCAGACTCTCACTCGGGATCCGGCTGATCATACACCCCACGTCAAACCGGGCAATATAGCGAAGCGGATCTGCGACATTTCCCGCGAATATAATTCGGTCATCATCAACAATCTGACGAACTTCAGTAAGGTAATCGCCATCCCCAACTAATATTAGCCAAGCATTCGGGAGATCGAGTTTTCGGAATGCGGATATTAATGCGTCCCAACCTTTCTCACGTCTTCCTCGACCCACCATGCCTATCACAAACGCATCATCAGGAACACGTGCAATTACTTCCGGCATGCTTCGGCGCCATTGCTGCTCTCGATTGGGGTAGCCATTATAAATTTTGGAAAAGCGATTTTCCGATGCTATCCGAGGAAATACTCGCTGAACCATGGAAATTTGCCGGTCAGTGATACAGACGACGTGACTGACAGAATTCTCTATTTTGTGCACAGCCCGGGTAAAATCTTGCAACCGCATTGCGCGGCTGTTGCCCGTATCTTCAATCGCAAGGTAATCCCCGTGAATCGTTGTGATCCATGGAATCGACAATGTCTCTGCTACATCCGCTACGACGAGGTCGGAAGCTAGAAGGTTTGAATGAACAACAGTAGCTCCGCGGGCGGCGAGATATTGCTTAAGGCAATGTGCTTGCAAGCTCCTTACTATCGAAAAACTCGATCCAAGCAGATAGAGGAGACCGTCAAATCTTGAGCATAACATGTATATTGTGGGCATGCCGAGTTGAATAAGTGTGACATTTGGAGCGAGAGCTGTGACTAATGCAGGGTCGATCTTGTCTGGGCGTAGCACGCATATGCTTACTTGCACACCGCGGACTTGCAGTGCGGAAGCCACTCGAAGCACGAATGTTTCTGCACCACCCGTTACAAGGGTCTCTGTTACAAAAACAATTCGCATCCGCACACTCCGCTGAGCCGTTCTTTGGCGCTGAGTCACGGATATAAATCCGAGCGTTTTATAAGTCCATCCAGAATTATCCCAGATCTGTGCGACCCACACTTCGGTTAGTGATTTTTCCGACAATTCCTGACAGAGGGAAAGAGAGTGCCGCTGCTTGTCACTCACTTAAGGCAACTGGCCTGGGATTTTTCCTCCGGACACAACAGGAAATTTTGACCCCATTTTCCGATTGGCGGCGATAAAGCGGCTACTTCGATACACTTGCCTCCCTCATTTATTATAAAGAACTTGTAATTGAAGGGGCGCATGATTTCCAAAACGCGCTGACCGATTTCCTCATTGTTGATTTCTGCTATTACTACTGGGCGGCTTTTCCTCAGGATATCTCCGAGCCCCGTTAGGACTTCGGGTTCGTGACCCTCTACGTCTAGCTTGACGAGTTGGACTTCAGATACTCCGTGCTCAGCGAGATAATCATCTAGTCGCACGGTCTTCACGATGGTGGCCCTGCTAATAGCAGAGGGATCGACAAGGACCTCATCAGAGAACGTTGAATTCACGGGATGTTCCCCGGCTCCAACGTAAAAGGTCGCGGTACCGTTGAAGTCAGAAAGGGCAGCCTGTTCCGCTCTTATATTGTAAGGGTTGAGGCTGGCATTGTAGAGCAACCGATTATAGATGGCTCCCACAGGCTCAAATGCGAAAATCATGGCTTTTGGGTTGGCGGCTCCGGCAATCATGCTATACAAACCCGTATTCGCACCTCCGTCTACTATAACTGTAGCCTCCGCTGCAAAATTGCGCCAGATCTCTATGCTGGTCTGCTCATAGGAGGACAACCCAAGCCAGAAGAGTCGGTTTTCATAGGCTGTTTCGTAGTGATTGAACTGAAATGAATTTCCGCAGTCTAGTTTAATTTCAAACGGTCCCTTGAAATAGAGATGCTGAAAAATGGCCTCCGGCAGTGGGAGTTTTCGGAGAAACTCGAATACAGTCTGCCTGCATTGCAGGCGTTCGTAGCCTGCTTTCAACTCGTTCTTTATAGCCATACAACTTCTCCCCGAATCCTCGCCGAAAACGCTATGATGCTGCTTTTGCTGGGAAGATGCGATTGGTGATTTATTCTTTCGGAATTGGGCAATCGTGTCTTAAAAACGCTTTTTGGCTATACGCCGACGCAACAAATCTATGAAAAATCTTGGGTGAATTTTCGCCAAGAGTCGCGCCGCCTCGCGGTAATTTCCTGCGGCAAGCTCGTGACGAAACAACAAGTATCGAGCTGGACTTGCGAAACTCGAGAAAATGCGCGGGTTGAGGCCGAAACTTTCGACGGCGGAACCATAGGCGTCGATCATCCGACGTAAATAATTGACCTTGAGAGCACTCGTTTGCGTCGCTAGACGAGTAGTCCAACTGCCATCGAAGCCCAAGCGGTAGACGATTGTATCAATGGGTAGGTAGAGCGCCCCGTTTGGCGTAGCCCCGCGCAAAAACATGAATAGATCGCCTACCGGAGCAGTTCTGAACCATAGCGGCATTTCGTGCAATCTCTCTGCGCGCCAGATCAAGGAAGCTGTAGGGACCAAGATGCCCTCTCGCTTCAGAATCTCACTAAGGGGAACAACACGAACTGTTACGCCATAATCCCAGCTTGGTCGTAGCGAACCGTCTGGCGATAGTATTGTTCCTTGTGTAAAGCAGACGCCAACTTCCTGATACTTCTCCATTTCTGCGATTTGATGAACTAGCTTATGCGGATCAGTCCAAAAATCATCCCCTTCACAAATCGCTATATATTTGCCTCGACATTTTTCAATTGCACGCAAAACATTGGGTATCATCCCGATATTCGTTGGGCCATGTATGACCCGGATTATCGCAGGATTCTCGCGATGCGCTGCCAGTGCGACTTCAAACGTATCGTCCGTTGAATGATCCTCTGCTAGTATAATTTCGATTGTGAACGGCGCAATCTGGTTTACTATACTTTTGATAGCCTGCTGCAGATATGCTTCGTGGTTATACGCAAGAACAATGACGCTCACCAAGGGATGCCGCACGAGCCTCGTGGCGTCAGATGTCTCAAAGATGATTTCATCGCATTCAGGTCGCATCATATCTGCGCAAGTTGGAAAGTTCGGGGTCGGACGAACGGCAACGGGGTCGTATGGCTTCCATCCATAACTCTTGGTGTGCGGAGCGCGCCTGATCTGCCGAAGAAGCTATGATCGTGCCCAGGCTCCGATCTTTAAGGACCTCTACGGCCTGCTTTAGCCGCCAAAAATTGTCGTTCAATATCCAGCAGATCACGGGAGCGCTCCTTGATCCGTCGGGCCGGATTCCCGGCATAGATGCCGAACGCCTCGCAATCTCTCTTTATCAAAGTCAATGCGCCCACGGCTACGCCCTCTTCCAATGTAACCCCCGGCAGAATGACGCTACCGCTACCGACGATGACGTGTCTGCCAAGGAGGACGTCTGCGTTTGTGACTCGCGTATATGCGCTCGGCACTGTCGGGTTGGTCATTGCGGCTCCTGAATAATCGTCATTGCTCGAATAGATAGCGACACGCGACGATATATTGCAGAAATCGCCCAAGGCGATTTTTCCGGCGCCTATCAATGAAGAAAAAACTGCAATGTGAACATGCTGTCCTATGAGGATGCCTCCTCTCCCGGCGGAGAGGACACAATAGTCGTCAATCCGAATATCATCGCCTAGGGAAATTTTCCCAGCGTTATAAAAGGAAGCCTTTTCTGAAATCTGCAGGTTCTCACCGAGAGACGCAAAGCCTATCTGCTCCAACGCGTCCCTGCTGAGCATAGCCATTTTTCAAGCTTCTCGGATGATTTCAATCACGCGCTGCTGCTCATCGGCACGCAAGGCCGGGTATATTGGGAGACAAAGGACCTTATCTGAGGCCTCGGCCGCAACTGATAGATTCCCTCGCTGCGCAGATGGCAGTCCGCGATACATTGGAAAATCCGAAATGAGGGGGTAAAAATAGCGACGCGCATAAATACCATTTTCTTTTAGCTTGTCGTATAAAGCATCACGTTGCAACGGGTAGCGGTCGGGTTCGACTAGAACTGGAAAATAAGCATAATTGGCGATTTTTTCACCCGAGTCATTGAGACACCGTATCCCGCTTACATCTGCCAATTGTGTGCGATATTGATTCGCTATTTCTTGTCGACGAGCCAAGGCTTCGTCAATGTGCTGGAGCTGTAACAAACCCAAGGCAGCGTTGAACTCACTCATTTTTGCATTAATTCCAGGCGCAACCACGGTAACTTCGTCTGCGAACCCGAAGTTTTTCAGATAATCTATCCGTTGCTTCGTCTTCGCGTCGGGGCAAATGATAGCGCCGCCTTCGAAGGTGTTGAATACCTTGGTGGCATGGAATGACAGCACGGAGAGATCGCCGTGGTCTAATATACTCCCACGTTCGTCTTGGACGCCGAAGGCATGAGCGCCATCGTAGATGACCCTTAGATTATAATTATCTGCAATCTTCTGAATTGCTGTCACATCGCACGGATGGCCGTAACAATGAACCGGCAATATAGCGGTCGTATGTGGCGTTATAGCCGCTTCTATACGACGCGGATCGATATTGAGTGTTTCGGGATCAACATCCACAAAAACGGGCTTGATGCCGTTCCACAGAAGCGAATGAGCGGTTGCGACAAATGAATAGGGGGTTGTAATCACCTCGCCGCTGATACGCAACGATTGAAGCGCAGAAACCAGTGCAAGCGTGCCGTTAGAAAACAAAGAGATATATCTGACGCCGAGATATTCGCACAAGGCGCTTTCGAGCTTCTGGTGGTAGGGACCGCCGTTAGTAAGGACCTTATTTTCCCAGATCTCCCGCAAATAAGGGATGAATTCCTCGAGGGGAGGGAGGTAAGGCTGCGTGACGTAGATTGGCTTTTTCATATTGACGGAACAGATTTCGAGAGCGTCGAGAGGTCGGATGCCGTAGTTTTGCGCGCCACATACCAAGGCAGCGCCTTTTCCAGCCCTTGGGCTACTTTGTACTGCGGCGAATAGCCGAGCAGCTGTTTTCCCTTGCTTATGTCTGCCTGGCTATGCCGGACGTCTCCTGCGCGAAAGTCACGGTATTGCGGCTCCGCAGCCGAGAGATGCAGAAAGCCGGGAGTGAGGAGGCGGCGGAGTTCATAGTAGAGATCGTTAAGCGTAGTCCTATCGCCGGCCGCAACATTGAATACACCGTTGACAGCGTCGGCCTTCTCCGTTGTCGCGGCGAGCAGATTCGCCTGAATCGCATTATCAACGTAGCAGAAGTCACGGCTCGTATTTCCATCGCCATTGATGAAGACAGGATCCCCGGCGATCATCGCTGCGATCCACTTTGGAATCACAGCGGCGTAAGCGCCTTCCGGATCTTGTCTTGGACCAAAGACGTTGAAGTAACGCAGGCCGATTGACTCGAGCCCATAGCAGCGCGCGAACACATCGGCGTATAGTTCATTGACGTATTTCGTAACGGCGTATGGGCTCAGTTGTCGGCCAATGATCGTTTCCACCTTCGGAAGGCCCGGATGATCTCCGTAAGTTGAACTGCTCGCCGCGTAAACAAATCGCCTTACCTTGGCGTCGCGCGACGCCACGAGCATGTTGAGAAAACCCGTAACATTTGCGGCGTTTGTGGCAATGGGGTCGGAAAGGCTCCTCGGGACGGAGCCGAGCGCAGCCTGATGCAGAACGTAATCGACGCCTGCACAAGCTCTTTCGCAATCGTTGAGGTCGCAGATGTCGCCGCGGATGAAAGTGAACCGAGCGAATTGCGAGGGCTGAACCGCAGCCTCGACTTCCTCGAGGTTTCGCTCATAGCCAGTCGCAAGATTGTCGAGTCCCACAACTTTCTGATCGAGCCTGAGTAGCGATTCCAGCAGGTTAGACCCGATGAAACCGGCCACTCCGGTGATCAGCCAGGTCTTCTGCTCTCGCCGGAGATCGCAGCAAATCTCATCATAAACAGTCATTCAAATAATCCTACAGGCGGAGATCTGACTGGTCGGCTTCGAGGACATATTTGAGATCGTAGAGGATATGCTGTGGTTTCCCGAAGTCTCTGATGCGCGGGCCCAGGCCACGAAACTCGTCGTGTGCAACCGCCAAAATGATGGCGTCATAGGCTTTCTGCTCCGGCTGCGTTATCGGAGACAGACCATACTCATGCTGTGCTTCTTCGGCGCAAGCCCACGGATCATAAATATCGACGACGGCGTTATAGTCCGCGAGTTCCCTGACGATATCGACTACCCTTGTGTTGCGCAAATCTGGGCAATTTTCCTTGAACGTCAGTCCCATGACCAGAATGCGCGCGCCCTCGACGTGAATACGCCGCTTGATCAGCGCCTTCACAAGTTGTGAACTGACATATGCGCCCATGCTGTCGTTGAGGCGGCGGCCGGCAAGTATGATCTCTGGGTGGTAGCCGATGGCCATCGCCTTATGCGTGAGATAGTAAGGATCAACGCCAATGCAGTGGCCGCCGACGAGACCTGGACGAAACGGAAGGAAATTCCACTTCGTCCCCGCGGCCCGCAGCACGTCTTCGGTATCGATGCCCATTTTGTTGAAGATGATCGCCAACTCGTTGATGAGGGCGATATTGAGATCGCGCTGGGTGTTTTCGATGACCTTGGCCGCCTCCGCGACCCTGATGGTCGGAGCCTTATGTGTCCCAGCCACTATTATCTCGCTGTAAAGCTGATCGACCAATTCGGCGACCTCCGGCGTTGAACCGGAAGTCACTTTCTTGATCGTCGATACGCGATGCAACTTGTCGCCCGGATTGATGCGCTCCGGGCTATAGCCGGCAAAGAAATCCACATTGAATCTGAGCCCCGAGCACGCCTCGAGCACGGGTGCGCAATCTTCCTCGGTTGCGCCGGGATACACTGTCGATTCGTAAATAACGATGTCGCCCTTCTTCAAAACCTTCCCAATCGTTTCCGAGGCCTTGATCAGCGGCGAGAGGTCGGGCCGCTTGTACTCGTCGATCGGCGTAGGCACAGTGACGATGTAGACATTGCAACTGGCGAGATCCGCGAGATCGGTGGTGTAATTCAGCCCGCTTGCAGCGCGCAATTCATCATCAGCGACCTCGAGGGTCGTATCGTGGCCGCCCTTCAACGCAGCGATCCGCGCGGGGTTTATGTCGAAACCCACGACGCTTCGACGCTTGCCGAATTCCGCCGCCAGGGGAAGACCCACGTAACCAAGACCGATAATTGCGAGCTTGACGTCGGCGAGAGAAGTGACATTTTCCATTTTGATCAATAGCCCTTGGAATGCGTGGAAAACCGCGTGGTTGCTTGCTGTGCGCCTTCTCGACTTTGTTCAGGCGGCATCTCAAAAAAAGACGATCGGGGATACAACTGAAAAATCGTCCAGACGGTCTGCGACTGGCGCGCACACCTGTCGTCTTTCTAGCGCGCGCGCATTGGATTTGACCACTCCCCTTTTCGCGCGATCGTCCAGAAAAATCCACTTACAACAACAAGATGACTGATGCTAACCTCTATTGTAAATAATCAGGAAGTCAAAAACTTGCTGTGAGGGGCGCCGGCAGGCCGCTTCCCGGTCGCAACGATCGTCCCATGCTACCGCCATCCGGGTGAAGCCAAACGCTTCACCCGTCGCCGCGGTTCAACAGGCGCGTCGCCGAACGCGCCAAGGAGCTTCGCGCCGACTTTAGCGGCGCCCGGCCTGGAGGCATGGACCACTATACATCGTCCATGACATTTAACAGGCCCTGAACGTGGCTGTTCGCGTCGGTCGGTGTGCGGCCAAGGCCATCGGGTAGGTTGGAGAGATAACGAGATGCACGCGATCTGGGCTCAGGCCGGACGCCACAGAGAGGAAAGGCGCGAAACCTTACCCCGGGAGACCGGGATCGGCCTCGCCGCGCGCGTCGTCGCCGAAATCGATCCAGGCTTCGGTTCAATCAATCCTGATCCCTCCAAGCCTCATTGGCCATGCTTGCCCAGAAAGACGATTGAGCCTTCGATTCGAGGCGATCATCATACTCTCCCAGCGGACGATTTGCACTTCCAACGGATCGGCACTGGCAAACGTAATTATATGGAGGCGCTCAAGAAGAAACGCGTCCGGGCTCTTTCGGCGCCGGCGCCGACATCACTCAACAAATCCGACTAAAATGTGTCGCCTTGAATCGCGAAGCTAAAGCAAAACCTTGATCCATGTGGTTCGTTCACGTGCGCCTCGCATATACGTCTTCAGCAATTTCCACTCAGCGAACCGGGCGCTTTACTTATTGGAAAGACGCCGTCGGCGCCTTGAATCGGAACAGCACCGCCCCGCGCTTGCGTGGAAGACGCATCTGTTCCCGCCTTCGGCGTCTTGAAAGCAGCTCCCTCAAAATGGGCGGAAAATGCAACAGGCGCCTGTTTCCATCTGCTGAACGCCAAGTCAGAAACGCCAGGCCAAAAAACACCGGGTCGAAAACGCCGGTCAAAAACGCCAAGTCGATGAAATTTCTGGCGGTCCCGACAGGATTCGAACCTGTGACCTTCGGTTTAGGAAACCGCTGCTCTATCCTGCTGAGCTACGGGACCCGCGCGAATCAACATCTACCACAGCGCGCCTGTTTGAAAAGTTGGAATTCCCGGGGAGAGGCCTGATGTTCGAATCCGCGTCCCTGCCGCATGTCATGACCAAAGCCGCCTTCGAGGCGGCCGAGACGCAGCTGCGGGAGAGGCTGCTCGACGCGCAATTCGAGGTGGCCGACAGGAAAAACGCCGCTGTCATGGTGCTCATCAATGGTTCGGACGGCGTCGGCAAGGGCGAGATCGTCAACAGGCTCTACGACTGGCTCGACGACCATTTCGTCGAGACCCTCTCCTATGGCCGGCCGACCGACGAGGAGCGGGCGCGGCCGGGAGCCTGGCGTTATTGGCGCGACATACCGGCCAAGGGGCGGATCGGCCTCGTTCTCGGCTCCTGGCATCATCGTCTGCTGCGCAACCGCGCGCTCGGACGGCTGGGAAGGAACGCCTATGACCGGGCGCTCGAAGAGATGATCCGCGCCGAGGAGATGCTGCGCCATGAAGGCGTGTATCTCCTGAAGATCTGGCTGCACATGGATTTCGCCGAGGCGCGCCGGCGGCTCAAAAAGCTTCGGCAGTCCGATGGGGCGTTGCGGCGCCCGGCCGTCGTGGAGTGGGACGAATTCGAGAGCGAGAAGGACCGCGCGAGGCTCGCGGACGCGGCGCTCGAGATGATCGAGCGCACCTCGACCGGCGACGCGCCCTGGGCCGTCGTGCCCGCCGCCGATCCCCGCTACCGGGACGCCGCCGTCGGCGATCTCCTGCTGCAAACCCTGACCCGCGCCGCCGGCGACGGCCGGCCCTCTCCCCGCACGCTTGCGATCGCCGCGCCGGCCAATGATTTGCCCAAGCCGAGCCTCGTTTCCTTTCTCGATCTGGCGCAAGGCGCCGACCGGGCGACCTATGCGCAGGAGCTGCGCGCGCTGCAGCAGCGGCTCACCGAGGCGACGACGGCCAGAAGCTTCCGCGACAGGGGCCTCGTCATCGCCTTCGAGGGCAATGACGCCGCCGGAAAGGGCGGCGCGATCCTGCGCGTGCGCGAGGCGCTCGATCCGCGCCGCTTCCGCGTGCACGGCGTCGCCGCGCCCACCGACGAAGAGCGGGCGCGCCCCTATTTGTGGCGCTTTTGGCGCAATGTCCCTCGGCGCGGCGACGTGGCGATTTTCGACCGGAGCTGGTACGGGCGCGTGCTGGTCGAGCGGGTCGAGGGCTTCGCGGCGCCGCAGGATTGGATGCGCGCCTATCAGGAAATCAATGACTTCGAGCGGGAGCTCGACGAAAATCGATATACCGTCGTGAAGTTCTGGCTTGCGATCTCCCCGGACGAACAGCTGCGCCGGTTCCAGGATCGCGAGGCCAAGCCCTTCAAACGCTACAAGCTGACGCCCGACGACTGGCGCAATCGCGAGAAATGGCAGCTCTACGAAGCGGCAATGACCGATATGATCGATCGCACCAGCTCACGCCACGCGCCCTGGACGATCGTCGAAGCGAACGACAAGAAATTCGCCCGGCTGAAAGTGCTGCAAACCATCGTCGACAGGCTGGAGGAGGCAGGCCGGGCATAAGCCTCGCGCCAGAACCCGACCCTAAGCTTCAGATCAGCGTCATGTTCATGATGGCCCTCCCATTCGGGGAGGAGAGACGCAGTGCGAGGATTGTCATGCGGGCAACGGACATTCTGGCCCAGTTAGCTGATCGCGATTTTCTCGAGGCCGCCGGGCCGGCGGTGCTGCGGCTCAAGCTGCTGGAAGCCACCTATCTTGCGGAAAACCGGAGACTTTCGGGGGAGATGCGGGAGGCCGCGCGTCAGGCCGCCGAGGAGCTGAGGCGGCTCATTCTCGAACGCCCCTCCGTGTCTCTCATCGATCAGGCGGCGAAGCGGCAGGTCGACGCCCGCCCCGCCGAGGAGCCGCCGCCAGTCGTTCTCCAGCTCAGACGCGCCTGAGGCTCAGGCGCGCCCCTCCGCCAGCCTTTTCTCCCAATCGAGGGCCTGCCGGACGATCTCGTCCAGATTGTCATATTTCGGCGTCCAGCCGAGAATCTCGCGGGCGCGGGCGTTGGAGGCGACGATCGCCGCCGGATCGCCCGGCCGGCGCGGCGCGTAATCGACCCGGAAATCCACCCCCGACACGCGCTTCACCGCCTCGATCACCTCGAGCACGGAGAAGCCGTGGGCGTAGCCGCAATTCGCCGTAAGACTCCCGCCTCCCTTGCGCAGATGCGCCAGTGCATCGAGATGGGCGCGGGCAAGGTCCGTCACCTGGATGTAATCGCGAATGCAGGTCCCGTCGGGCGTCGGATAATCCGTGCCGAAGACCTGCAAGCAGTCGCGCATGCCGAGCGCGGTCTGCGCCGCGACCTTGATGAGATGGGTGGCGTTGGGCGTCGACTGGCCCGAGCGGCCCCTGGGATCCGCGCCCGCGACGTTGAAATAGCGCAGCACGACATAGTCGAAGTCATGGGCGTGGGCCACGTCCTCCAGCATCCACTCGACCATGAGCTTCGAGCGGCCATAGGGCGAGACTGGCCTGAGCGTGGCGTCTTCCGTGACGGGCAACTCATCGGGATCGCCGTAAACGGCGGCCGTCGACGAGAAGATGAAATGCTTGACCCCGGCGGCCACGGCGGCGGCGATGAGATTGCGCGCCTTGGCGGTGTTGTTGAGATAATAGCCCAGCGGATCGGCCACCGAATCGGGCACCACGATCCGGGCGGCAAAATGGATGATCGCGTGAATGTCGTGGCGGGCGATGATGTCGGCGATGAGCGCCTCGTCGCCGTCGTCGCCGATGAAGAGCGGGACCCCTTCCGGCACGGCCCAGCGGAAGCCCGTCGAGAGATCGTCGAGAACGACGGGCTTCTCGCCGGCGTCGAGCAGTTCGAGAACCGTGTGGCTGCCGATGTAGCCGGCGCCGCCTGTGACCAATATCGCCATTGTCGTCCTTTCCTGCCGTCCGCCGCGCCAAATTAACGCCGCATCGCCAAATTTAGGTCTAAAGTCGCGCCGCCCGGCCCTGCCGGAGACGGTTCGTCGTAAACGTCACTTGAAACGGATTCTCATGACCAAGCGCATTCGCAAGGCTGTCTTTCCTGTCGCCGGACTCGGCACCCGATTCCTTCCGGCGACCAAGGCCGTGCCCAAGGAAATGCTGACGGTCGTGGACCGCCCTGTCGTACAGCATGTCGTGGACGAAGCGCGAGAGGCCGGCATCGAGCATTTTGTCTTTGTCACCGGACGCGGCAAGGGGGCGATCGAGGATCATTTCGACATGTCCTACGAACTCGAGGACACGCTCAAGCGCCGCAACAAGACGAAGGAATATGAAGCCCTGATGGCGGACCTCCCCAAGGCCGGCGCCACGAGCTTCACGCGCCAGCAGGCGCCGCTCGGCCTCGGCCACGCCGTCTGGTGCGCGCGCGAGATCATCGGCGACGAGCCTTTCGCCGTGCTGCTCCCCGACATGATCACCTTGCCCGCCCCCGGAAAGACGGCGCGCTGCCTCGCCCAGGCCGTCGAGGCCTATGAGAAGCACGGCGGCAACGTCATCGCCGTCGAGGAGGTCAAGCCCGAGGAGACGCATCAATATGGGATCGTCGCCAAGGGCAAGGACTTCGGACAGACCTTCGAGATCACCGGCATGGTCGAGAAGCCGCCGCAGGGCACGGCGCCGAGCAACTTCATCATTTCCGGACGCTACATTCTCGAGCCCGGAATCTTCGCCTTGCTCGAAAAGGGCGAGAAGGGCGCGGGCGGCGAAATCCAGCTCACCGACGCCATGATTCATCTCGCCAGGGAGCGCCCCTTCCACGCCGTCCGCTTCGACGGCCGCACCTATGACACGGGCTCCAAGCTCGGGTTTCTGGCGGCGAATGTCGCCTTCGGTCTGGCGCGGCCGGATGTGGCCGATGGGCTGAAAGAGGAGCTGAAGAAGCTTTTGGGGTGATGGAGGATGCACGGGCGGGGCGAGAGCCTCGCCCGATCGCTCTAGCGCCGAAGTGGGAACCGGTTCGGCGGTAGAAGGCGCGACGGAACGATAAGCTGGAGCCTCGACCCGATTCCATCGGATCGGAAAAGGCTCTGGCGCGGAGTTTGCAGCGCTGGTTGGAAAGACGGATCTGTCGGCAAGCGCCTGAGCCTGCCAATCCGCCTCCTAGCGCCGCAACGCCCGCCCGATTGCCCATCGCAGCAACGCGATCTGCGCGACCAACGCCACGAACAGCGTCTGCCACATGACAAAAATGGCGCAGGGGTCGTTCTCGTCGCCACAGCCGAAGGCGGCCACGAGGGGGCCGGTCAGGAGGGTCGCAGGCAGGCTCGACGGAAAACCCAGCGCCGCCATGGCGCGGCGCGTGAAAAGCCCGAGGCCGCGAAGGCGCGGTCCCACGTCGTAATCGTCATAGATGTTGACATAGGCCGCCAGCAGGACGAGCGCGGCCGTCACGGTGGCGAGGGCGTAGAAGAGCCAGAGCTTGCGGGCCAGCGCGCCCCTCTTGCCCGCCCCGCTGTCGCCAGCGTCGCCGTTCACCCCTTCTTGGGGCGGATGCGGATGATCACGTCGCAGCCGACGATCTCCATGCCCTCGGGCGGCGCCGGGAGCCGGGCGAATTCGACCGAGCCGTCGGCGGCGTCGAACATGCGGCCGGTCGCCTCATCCATGAAGTGATGATGCGGCGAGGTGCGGGTATGGAAATAGGTGCGCGGTCCCTGAACCGCGATCTCTCGCAGGAGCCCTGCCTGGGCGAACTGGTTGAGCGTGTTGTAAACCGTCGAGAGCGACATGGTGAGGCCGGCTTCGCGCGCCTCGGCGTGCAGCGCCTCGGCGCTGACATGGCGGTCGCCCTTGCCGAAGAGCAGCTTGCTCAGCGACAGCCGCTGGACCGTGGGACGCAGGCCGGCGTTGCGCAGCCGCGCCTTCGGGTCCACCGGCACGCCAGCGGGCTGCTCGCGCAAGCGGCGGGAATTGTCGAAGCTTCTGCCGACCGGCTGATGCGTCATGGAAAGACCCGATGCGGGACGTCTCGCCCCTTGAAACTCTTCGGAAACAGTAGACGGCAGCGCAGCCGCCCTGTCAAATGGCGCAACATGAAAGATTTCCAAACAAGAGCCGCCGGTAAGACGATGACGCAAAAGGATTCCGCCCGCCCGATCCTCGACCGGCGCGCCGCGCTGCAGGGCCTCTGCGCCGCCCTCGTCGCCGCGCCCTGGCCGGCGCGGGGCGGCGATTTCACTGCATTCGTCGAAGGACTGTGGCCATCGGCGCAGGCGGCTGGCGTCTCGCGGGAGACCTTCGAGGCCGCGGTTTCAGGCCTCGCGCCGGAGCCCGGCGTGCTCGCCAAACCAAAGGCGCAAGCGGAATTCACGATCTCCATTCCCGCCTATCTGGCCGGGACAGTGACAAATAGCCGCGTGGCGCGCGGGCAGTCGGTCGCCGCCGAGCTCGCGGGGCCGTTGCGCCGGGCGACCGAGCGGCATGGCGTTCCGGGCGAGATCGTCGTCGCCATTCTCGGCGTCGAAAGCAATTTCGGCTCGGGGACCGGCGGCGCCGACGTGCTGAAAGTCCTGTCGACGCTCGCCTGGAAGGGCCACCGCGCCGAGACCTTCATCGAGGAATTCATCGACGCCCTCGTCATGCTCGAAAAGGGCTATGCGACGCGCGCCCAGTTGCGCGGCTCTTGGGCGGGCGCCATGGGCCAGCCGCAATTCATGCCCTCGGCCTATCTCAAATTCGCCGAGAGCGACGCCGGCGCCGCCGCCCCGGACATTTGGCGTTCGCACGCCGATTCGGTCGCGAGCATCGCCAATTTCCTGCAAAAGTCGGGCTGGGTCGCCGGGCTCCCGGCCGTGGTCGAAGTCAGGCTGCCGGAGACGTTCGACTACGCCGCTTTCGATCTCGACTTCCCGCGCTGGCGGGCGCTGGGCGTTACCCGCGCGGATGGCGAGGCGCTCCCCGCCAGCGGCGCCGCGAGCCTCTATCTGCCGGCCGGGGCGCGCGGTCCGGCCTTTCTGATCTCGGATAACTTCGAAGTCATCCGCCAGTACAACACCTCGGACGCCTACGCCATGTCGGTCGCGGTTCTGGCCGAGCGCATTGCCGGGCGCGAGATTCCGCTCGCCCCCTGGCCCCGGGTCGCGCCGCTCTCGACCGCCGACGTCAAGGCGATGCAGCACTTGCTGACCGAGAAGGGCTATTATCGCGGAACCCTCGACGGAAAGCTCGGGCGCACGAGCCGCAACGCCATTCACGCCTTCCAGCTCGCGGAAGGCGTTCAGCCGGCGGACGGCTTCGCGACCAAGGACATATTGGCGAGGCTGCGCGGCCGCTGAGCGGGCCCCGATCAGCGCACCGGCGCCGAGACGAAACCGAAGGCGACGCGGGTCAGCATGTCGGCGCCGAAGCGCTCCTCCGCGCGCCGGACTGTCTGGCCGCCGAGGCTGCGGTAAAAGGCGAGCGCCTTCTCATTGTCGGCGAGCGCCCAGACGATCGTCGACAGATAGCCGTGCTCGGCGAGTTCGCGCCGGGCGGCGCCGAAGAGCCGGCGGCCCAGCCCCAGGCCCTGATGTTCGGGCGCAAGGTAGAGCTCGAAAATCTCGCCCGAATAGGGCATGGACGGCACGCGGTTGCGGCCATAGGTCGAATAACCGGCGATCCGCCTGTCAAAATCGACGACGAGCAGCCCCGTGCCCCGCAAGATCGCCGAATGCCACCATTTCGGCCCCCGCCGCGCGACCATGCGCTCGAGCTCCACGCCCGGAATGACGCCCCGATAGGCGTCGCGCCAGGAGGCGTCATGAACGCGCGCGATTTCCTCGGCGTCGCCGGGTCGAGCGTGACGAATGGAGAAAGCGGTTTTAACCATAGGAAGATGTTAGGGCTCATTCGACGCTTTGGGCAAGAGCCTCAAACGAAGGAAAACGCAAAAAAACGAATGCGGTTCGGCTTAACTTTTGTTAACGTTGCGACGCCTTCGGAACCGCGCCATTGCGCGCGGCCCCGGCTTGCCTGCGGCGGCGCATTTGCCTATCCTTGGGCGTTTTTCGGCCTTCGGCCGCTCGAGCGAGGATTTCGGGACGTGGCTGTCTCCAACGCCACATATCGCGCCGTCGAGGCGCATCTGTCGACTGGCGCCGTCGCAGCCTGCGCGACGCCCGATCTGCGCCTGCTCCCCGGCCTGCTGCTTCTTCGTCGCCCCTGACCGCCCGCAGGGTTCAGCCCAGGCCGTCAGGGGATCGAGACGCAACCGTTCAGCGCCCGGATAGGGCGAGCAGCTTTCAGGAAGTTTCCGACATGACCAATCCCGCAAACGGCTCCACGGACAGCGCGCGCGTCGTCATTTTCGACACGACCCTGCGCGACGGCGAACAGTCGCCCGGCGCCTCCATGACGCTCGAGGAAAAACTGGAGGTCGCCGATCTCCTGGACCAGATGGGCGTCGACATCATCGAGGCGGGCTTTCCCATCGCGAGCCCCGGCGATTTCGAGAGCGTTACGGAAGTCGCGCGACGGGTAAAGAACGGCTCGGTCGCCGGCCTCGCCCGCGCCTCCGAAAAGGACATCGACCGCTGCGCCGAGGCGCTGCGCGAAGCGAAGCGGCCGCGCATCCACACCTTCATCTCCACCTCGCCGGTGCATATGAAATACAAGCTCCAGATGGAGCCCGAGCGGGTGCTGGAGCTCGTCGCCGCTTCCGTCTCGCGCGCCCGCAACCATGTCGCGGATGTGGAATGGTCGGCGGAGGACGGCACGCGCACGGAAATCGATTTCCTGTGCCGCTGCGTCGAGACCGCGATCAAGGCGGGCGCCACGACGATCAATATTCCCGACACCGTCGGCTATACGACGCCGCAGGAATATGAGCAGCTGTTCCGCACCGTGCGCGAGCGCGTGCCCAACGCCGACAAGGCGATCTTCTCGGTGCATTGCCACGACGATCTGGGCCTCGCCGTCGCCAATTCTCTGGCGGGCGTGCGCGGCGGCGCGCGGCAGGTGGAATGCACCATCAACGGGCTCGGCGAGCGCGCCGGCAACGCCGCGATGGAGGAAGTGGTGATGGCGCTGAGGACGCGCCACGACATTTTGCCCTATCACACAAATATCGACGCGAAGCTCCTGACCCGCGCCTCGAAGCTCGTCTCGGCGGTGACGTCCATCCCGGTGCAATACAACAAGGCGATCGTCGGGCGGAACGCCTTCGCGCATGAGAGCGGCATCCATCAGGACGGGATGCTCAAGAATGCCCACACCTATGAGATCATGACCCCCGAGAGCGTCGGCGTCTCCAAGACCTCGCTCGTCATGGGCAAGCATTCGGGCCGCCACGCCTTCCGCGAGAAGCTCAAGGAACTGGGTTATGATCTGGGCGAAAACCAGCTCAACGACGCCTTCAACCGGTTCAAGGATCTCGCCGACCGCAAGAAGTTCGTCTACGACGAGGACCTCGTCGCGCTCGTCGACGACGAGATCGTCACGGCCCACGACCACATCAAGGTGCTCGCCTTGATGGTGATGGCCGGCACGCATGGGCCGCAGTCGGCGGCGCTGACGCTCGACATCGACGGCGACAAGGTGACCCATCAGGCGACCGGCAACGGCCCCGTCGACGCCATCTTCAACGCCATCAAGGCGCTCGCGCCGCATGAGGCGACGCTGGAGCTCTATCAGGTCCACGCCGTCACCCAAGGCACGGACGCACAGGCTGAAGTGTCCGTGCGCCTGTCGGAGGACGGGAAGTCCGTCACGGGCCGCGGCGCCGATCCGGACACGCTTGTCGCTTCGGCGCGCGCCTATGTCTCGGCGCTCAACAAGCTGATGGTGAAGCGCGGCCGCGCCAGGCCGGAAGCGATGCAGGCGGTTTGACGATCGCATCGATCAAAGCCTCCAACAGAGGAGGCTTTGATCAGACATATTCTCACGAAGTCGAGTTTGTGCTTGCCTCGGCCTTTGCGCGAGGCAAAGTCTCTCTTGGGCTGAGCAGTCTTTACTTTGGATAGACTTTCTTTGGACCTGCGGTATCGTTCCGTGGCGACACGGGAGGTCGCGTATAATAGGAGGGCATTTGAATGAACCGTAGAAATCTCGCTCTTTTTCTCGCCGTCGGCGCCGCAGTCGCCTTTGCCCCGCGTCTCGCGCTCGCCGAGGATCATCTTGCGGAAGCGATCAGCCACACGAAGGAAGCCATCGATCATGGCAAGCAAGGCCATGCCGACGTTCTCGTGACCCATGCGGAAGCCGCGCTCAAACACGCGGAAGCCGCGGAAAAGGCGAAAGCCAATCCGCATACCAAGGAAGGCATAACGCACCTCAAGGCGTCGATTTCCGAGGGCAAGAAGAAAAACGCCGAAGGCGCGACGAGCCACGCCGAGGAGGCTCTGACGCATCTCGAGGCGGCGACGAAGTAAGTCCGGGGCGCCCCGTCGTCGCGACGCGGTCGGGGCGCGTTCGGCCGAGCCAAGGATCGGGCTGGATCCCGCCGACTTATTTCAGAATCTGAAATACCGTGTTAGCCTGTCAAAATGCGATTGACCAATTTTACCGATTTCGGCCTTCGCGCCCTCATTCTCCTCGCCGACCGCAATCCGGAAATTCTCAGCGCGGCGACGATCGCCGATCATTTCAAGGTTTCCCGCCACCATATGGCGAAAGTCCTCCAGGAGCTCGCCGCCGCCGGTTTTGTCGAGGGAATTCGCGGCGCTCAGGGGGGCGTGAGGCTCGCCCGCGATCCCCGCGACATCCGCATCGGCGACGTCGTCCGCCGGCTCGACGATCAGCCGCTCGTGGAATGTTTCAGCCTGGAGGGCAGCGACTGCGCGCTTTTGCCGCGGTGCCGTCTGAAGGGCATGCTGGCGCGCGCCCAGCAGGGCTTCATGCGGGAGCTGGATCGCTTCACCCTCAGCGATTGCCTGCAAAAATCAGGCTCTTCCCCCGGCCTCGACCTCTCCCTCTGACGGTCTCGCCCGCGCCCGACGCCACCTTGACTCGCCCGCTTTTAATTACGCATTCTAAATACCGCTTTCGGCGCGGGCCGCAGCGCCGGCGCATCGCGAGAAGGCCGAAAGCAGAGAGGGAGTCCCGATGTTCTGTTATCAATGCGAGCAGACCTTTAGATCCGACAACAAGGCAGGTTGCGCGGGCGCCAAGGGAATGTGCGGCAAGGACGCCGCGACCGCCGATCTGCAGGACGTGCTGCTCCATGTCTGCGAGGGAATCGGCCAGTATCTCCATCGCGCGCGCCGGCTCGGGGCGACCGACGCGGAAGCCGACCGTTTCCTTCTCTTTGCTTTCTTCACCACGCTGACCAACGTCAATTTCAGCGCCGCCAAATTCGTCGAGTTCATCCAGCGGGCCGCGCAGCTTCGCGACGGCGCGAAAGCCCTCTATGAAAAGGCCGCGCGCGAGGCCGGCGAGACGCCGGAAACCTTAAGCGGCGCCGCCGCCTTCGTCCCCGCGAAGGATATGGCCGGGCTCCTCGCACAAGCCGGCGAAGCGGCGATCCGGAAGGACGTTGCGCGCCTCGGCGAAGACGTGGTGGGCCTGCGCGCCCTGGTGCTTTACGGCCTCAAGGGCGTCTGCGCCTATGCGCATCACGCCTGCGTGCTCGGCGAGGAGCGCGACGCGATTTATGCGGCGGTCGAACATGCGCTCGACCTTCTCGCGAGCGAGCCTGAAGACATCGGGCCGCTGCTCGACGAGGCGCTGGCGCTCGGACGGGCCAATTTCCTCGCCATGGAGGCGCTCGACGCCGCCAATACCGGAAACTTCGGAACGCCGGAGCCGACGAGCGTGCGCGTGACGCCCATCAAGGGCAAGGCCATCCTCGTCTCCGGGCACGACCTGAAGGATCTGCACGCCATTCTCGAAGCCACGAAGGACAAGGGGATCAACGTCTATACCCATGGCGAGCTGCTGCCGGCGCATTCCTATCCCGCGCTCAGGTCCTATCCGCATCTCGCCGGCAATTACGGCGGCGCCTGGCAGGACCAGCAGAAGGAATTCGCGGAGTTCCCCGGTCCGATCGTGATGACGTCGAACTGCCTGATCGAGCCGCAGCCGCGCTATCGCGCCCGCATCTTCACCGCCGGTCCCGTGGGCTGGCCGGGCGTGCGCCACATTGCGAATGAGGACTTCACGCAGGTCGTCCAGGCGGCGCTCGCACTGCCGGGTTTCGCCGAAGACGCAGAGGAGCAGCGCATCACGGTCGGATTCGGCCGCGCGGCCGTGCTCGGCGTCGCCGACAAGGTCATCGACGCGGTCAAGAGCGGCGCCATCCGTCATTTCTTCATGATCGGCGGCTGCGACGGCGCCGCGCCGGGGCGCAATTATTACGCCGATTTCGCACATGCGACGCCGGACGACACGGTGATCCTCACGCTCGGCTGCGGCAAATACCGCTTCAACAAGCACGACTTCGGCACGGTCGGCGGGCTCCCGCGCCTGCTCGACATGGGCCAGTGCAACGACGCCTATTCGGCGCTCGTCGTCGCGACGAAGCTCGCCGAGGCCTTTGGCGTCGGCGTCAATGAACTGCCCTTGTCGCTGATCGTCTCCTGGTTCGAACAGAAGGCCGCGGCGGTGCTGCTCACGCTGCTCGCCCTCGGCGTGCGCAACGTGCGCCTCGGCCCGACGCTTCCGGCCTTTCTGACCCCGGCGCTGGTCGACGTTCTCGTGGAGAAGTTCGGCGTTTTGCCCATCGGCGACGCCAGGGCCGACATCGACGCCGCGCTCAGCCGCGCCGCCTGACGCCTTGTCCCGCGGGCGCCCTTACGAGGGGCGCCCGTCGTCCCATCCGGAAACGCCGCACATGTTCAAGGTCGAACTTCTCACCCGCGACGGCGCCGCCATCGCCTTCGACGCCGAACCGTCGGAAAATCTGCTCGCCGCCGCCGAGCGGGCGAACATCTATCTCCCCTCTTCGTGCCGCGAGGGCGCCTGCGGCGCCTGCCGCGTCACGCATGCGTCGGGCGACATCGAACTCGACGCCTATAGCAGCGCCGCGCTCAGCGACGCCGAGCGGGCGGCCGGCGGCATTCTCCTGTGCCGCGCCCATGCGCATGGCGATGTGGCGCTGCATGCGCCCTTCGACGCGGCGTCGATCGGCTTTGCGCCGACGCCGCAGCGGCGCGCGACGATCGTCGACATCGGCCCCGCCGGGGCCAGGGCGATGAGGATTGTCCTGCAATATGAGGAAGACCCCGAGTTCGGCAGGGCCGCCCAGTTCGTCGCCGGGCAATTCGGGGAACTTGAAATTCCCGAAAGCGGAATCAGGCGATCCTACTCGCTGGCCAACGCCCCCAACTGGGACGGAAAGCTCGAGTTCCTCATCCGCTTGCAGCCCGGCGGCGCCTTTTCAACCTATCTGAGGGAGCGCGCCAGTATCGGCGACGCGCTGATCGTGCATGGACCCAAGGGGCAATTCACGCTCGATGAAGCGAGCCTCGCGCCGCGCTGGTTCGTGGCCGGCGGCACCGGCCTTGCGCCCGCCTTGTCGATGCTGCGCCATATGGCGGAACTCGCCGACCCTTGCCCCGCCCGGCTTTTCTTCGGGGTCAATCGCGTGGACGAACTCTTCGCCCTCGACGCCCTGGAGGAGATCCGCGCAGCCCTGCCTCAGCTGGCCGTCACGATTTGCGTCTGGGCGCCGGAAACCCCGCCGGAAACCCGATGGCGCGGCTTCGCCGGCACGCCCGCAGAGGCGCTGGCGCAATCATTGGCGAACGCCTCCGAGCGGCCCGACATCTATGTCTGCGGTCCGCCCGCGCTGATCACGGCCGTGGAGACAGTCGCTCTCGCTGGCGGCGCCGGCGCGACTTACGCCGAGCGATTTTCGGCCGCGTAGAGCGCGGCTCCTCGCGCGAGCCTCTCAGGGCGCGGCGTCGTCTTCCTCGCCGGCGCGCGCCTGCGGATCGGCGGCCGCCATCTTCGCCTCCCCCACATAGCGCTGCATTGCGCCGAGCGCGCCTTGCGCGATCCCGGCGAGCGCAAGCTCGGGCGACCGGAGCGCGAGCCCGACAGCAAGCTTCGTGCGGCCCATCGCCTCATTGGCGTAGCCGCGCAGCTGATCGCTCGGGCCCGACTGCACGACATCGCCAAAAGCCTGGGACAAGGCCTGATTGAGCCGCGCGGGGGCGGCGGCCGGCGCGGCCGCCTCCGGCGACGCCACGCCCGCCATCCCGGCCCTTGCCTCGACTGGTTGCGTGATCTCCTGCTCTACAGTGTTGATCGGATTCGACATGGATTTGCTCGCCTTCCCACGCCGCGCAGGCGTCGGCTTCCTCTCAAGTTGAAACGGGAGTCCTCCCGCCGTGTCCCGAACCCCGCTCCGCGACGCCGAAGGCGACGTCGCGCCACTCGCGAATCCAGAAATCGGCGACGCTGAAACGCGCGATCTCCGCCCCCTCCGGATCGATGACGACGATGGCGTCGAAGTCCACAGTTTGGAGCGCTCTCGGACTGCTCATCTCGATTTCGAAGAAACGCCTGACCTGCTCGACGACCTCGCCGCGATCGGCCGAAGGCCGCTCATATTCTCGCAGCGTCGTCTCCGGGCCAGCCATGCCGCCGGCGTCGACGATCTTGATTTCCTTGACGCGGTAGGGTTGCATTTTCCGGCCTCGGCTTTTTCCAGCACATGAGAGTGAAATTGGTTGGCCGTCGCAGGCGTCAAGGGTGGCCGGCGGAACCGCAGGGCTTCCTCGAGGCGCGGAGGGAAAAACGCCCGACCAGGCCGCAGCTGGTTTTTGGCGAAGCCCGTTCTTATTTGAACATTTGCCGTCGTCCCGCCGGGGGCTGCGAAGCACGGGCTAGTTATGGGGAAAGGCATGAGCGAAAGTTGGCAATATCAGATCCGTTTCAGGCTCACCGAGCAACAGGCGGAAGCCGCCCGAAACGACCCCGACGATCCGGCTTTCAAGACCGTCGCCGCGATCCTCGCCCCCCACGACGCGACGATCAGAAGCCAATATGACGCTTTCGCGGGCTATGTCGCGGAAGCCGAACGCAACGGGGTCGAGCAGTATCCGCTTTACAAATGGACCAAGGCGACGATCGAGGATCCCGCCAAGAAAAGAAAACACCTGGCCTCCTTCACGGTGATCGTCGGCGGCTCGGAAATCTACGACAAGGCGACCGCGGACGCGATCGAGGCGGGATTGCGGCCGCTCGTCGAACAAGGCCTGATCGCCGGCCTCACGCGGCACGACACCAATCCCGCGAACAATCCGCAAATGCCCGCGCAATATCGTTGACGAAGAGCCTTCCCGCCGCCGGCGGGCGGGAGGCCCTCAGCTTCCGAGCGCGACGTCGCCCCAACGAAAAAAAGACGAAATGACCCGGATGACGACGCCGAGAAGCCCGGAGCCGCCATAGAGATTTGTCTTGTTGAGTTGCGTATAGACGAACGCCGGCCGGTCCGAGTCGTTCACGAGTTCGCAGAGGAAAAATCCCTCGCGCGCCTTTATGGAGTTGAACAGGATTTTCGCGGAAGCGCCAAAATCTCGCGCTTTTTGAGCTTTGATCGTGCGCGCTGGAGCTTCGCCCGGCCGGGATCTCTCCCCTTCGTCGGCCGCTGCTTCATTCGGCTGTCGCTCCAACGCATCCTCGCCGGCGCGATCCGTCGGCTGCAATGCGCATGATACATTTTCGGTCACCGCGATGACGTTGCCAAGGGCGATATGGCGTCTCTCGCCCGGTTCGAGTTTCTCGCTCCAGACCATCGTTCGGCCCGAGACGCAGAGGATCGAATTATGTGAGTCCGGATCTTGCGGCCGCGCCCGATAGACATAGGGCGCGCGCGCCCAGCTCATGATCGAGGGATCGCAAAATTGCGACCTGATTTCCACGTCGGACGACGAACACAAATAAGCGGGCTGGAGGAAGAGCAGCGGCGGCGCGCCCTCTCTGGCGAGATCGGACAGGTTGATTTTTTCCAGGACGTTCCCATCGCCCGCCGTCAGCAGCACTTCCCTTTGTCCGCCGATCGTCCTGATGATATTGAACTTGACGTCGCCGCCGCCCCAGAGAACGCGACTGATGAAATTCAGTTCCGCGGCAAACCCGGAACGGCGCGGGATGGGATGGGGGCTCTTGTGGAGAATGTTCCCTGTCCCTGCCCACCTGCTGACCGAACGGCCCGGCCGATCGAAGATCGAGGCGTCCGGCCCTATCGTGACGATTACGCCCTGACGACCCTCCAGAACATGGAAGTCCGCCTTCCCTTCCTCGAGGGAAAGGCGCGTCATGTTGAAGAATGGGTGACGCATCGTTTTCGGTCCCGTGATTTTGCGGCGAGGCGACGAAGCTCCACATTGCGAATGATTCGCATTTTCGCGCAATAGAGACAAAGGAAGCGAACAAAGGAAGCGAACGCCTTGGAATCCTGTTTGGTCTGGAGCGTGGTCGCGCTGCTCTCCTGTGGCCTTTGGGCGATGATTCTGACAGACGGGTCGGTGCGAAGAGCGGTTCACCTGTCTCTGGCGCGCCGCATCGGCGGCGTCTTTTCTCCAGAAATCATCGTTGTCGGCGACAGCCTCGCAGCCTCCTGCCGCTGGACGCGGCTTGCGGGCCGCCCCTTCGGCGTTCTGAACCTTGCGGCAGGCGGCGCGACGCTCAAGGAAATCGCCGGCCAGATTTACAGCGCGCGCGGGATCGAGGCTTCTTTTCTGCTCATCAACGGCGGTCTGAACGATCTCCTGTTCGACGCCGCGCAGACCGACCGTTTAGAGGAGGATTTCGTCGCGCTGACGCGGCGGATCGACAATGGCGTTACTGTCGCCGTCACGCTCATGCCCTTTGTCGACGACGTCGCGAAGGCGCAGCGCATCCAGGCGGCGAACACGGCGCTGTCCTGCCTCTGTCGCCAGCGCGGATATCTCACTGTGGATCTCAATCCGTCGATTTCCGCCAATGGCGTGCGCCGTCCCGATATGACGACCGACGGCCTGCATTTCACGCGCGCCGCCGATGCAATATGGGTCGGCGCCGTCCAGAGCGCGATCAGCGAACGTCGCTAGCGCAGTTTCACGGTGATGTCGGTGCCGACGTTTCCGGTTTCGCCGCTCAATGGCAGATCGGAAACGATGATCGACGCTCCGAGCCAGAGACGTTCCGCGATACGGTCACGAATATCCTGTGGCAACTCGACCCGCTCGAGCGCCTCGGCCGGCCCCGAGGCTGGCCCCTGCGCCGAGGTTCCGGAGTCGATGTCCACGGCTCTCCGGCTTTTGCGCTCGCTTCGCGCCTCTGGCGCCTGCGGCGGCAGCGATACGACCGACCATTGCAGCGCCGTACCGTCGCCAGTGGCGGCTGTCGCGATATAGACATGCGATCCAAGAGGCGCTTCCGGATCGCGCAGGCTCACTGGCGCGTCGAAAAGCGGCGCCAGCCCCTGGCGCACGTAAATCCGGCGGTCTTTCCGACTGATCAGGACCGACACCGGCATCGTGCGGCGACGCGCTTGCGTCTCCGCGATCGCCGCGGATTGCGACGCGGCGGTCGCGTCGCTCAACCGCTTGAGGGCGTCGGTCAACTGAGCGTCCCTGGCGGCGAATGCGCCTTTCGCCGCCTCGAGCCTCGCTGAGGCGTCCGCCAGCGCGGCCTGGGCGGCGTCCTTCGCGGCTTCGGCCTTCTCATAGGTCGCGGCGGCGGCCTCCGCCTTGCCGACCCGCACGCCGTCGACCGCGCCGGAGCGCGCTGTGACGAGGAGCGACGCGTCCCTGCTTGCCCGCGCGGCCTCAAGGAACGCCGTCGCTTTTTCGGCTCTCGACAGAGCTGACGCATTCATTGCTTCGGCGGCGTCACGTTCCTTGGCGGCCTGCGCGGCTTCCGCCTTGGAAGAAACGACGTCCGCCGCGGCCTCCTTGGTGCGTTTCGCGGCCGCCGCGGCCTCCGTCACGGCCTTCGCTCGGAGTTGCTCTGCATATTGAGCCGGATTGAGGCGCGGCTCCGCCGCAAGCGGCCCGGAGGTTTTCGTGGCGTCCGTGGTCTCGGCAGGCCCCGGCGCGACCATCTTCGGCGTCGGCAGCGCGGGATGGACAAAATCCACCGGGCCCGTCTCGCGCGGCGAGATGATGACGCGCTCGCCGATTTTGGTCATGCCCCAAAGCCTGGCCGCAAATTGCGCCGGAAGCCTGATGCAGCCATGCGAGGCGGGATGTCCCGGCACCACGCCGACATGCATGGCGATGCCCGACCATGTGACCCTTTGCATCAAGGGCATTGGCGCGCCGGAGTATATGTTCGAGCGATGGTAGCGTTCGCGGCCGATGATGGTGAAGACGCCCCTTGGCGTGGGATGGCCGGCGATTCCCGTCGAAACCATCGAACGCGCCACCAGGCCGGCGTGGTTGTAAATCGAGACCTGCTGATCCGCGATCGAGACAATGAGAAAGAGGGGTGGTTCGGGAGTGACGGCCCCCGCAGCGTTGCCTGGGTTCGGCAGCGGGGCGTCGGCGGCTTTCGCCTTTCGGTGAATGCGATCCTTATTGCTCCTGTGACGCCGATGCCGCGCCATTCGCGGCGCCGCAGCTTCGCCGTCGAAAAACGGAAATGCTCCCTGAGCAGAGGCCGGCCCGGCGCTCAGATCGCTAATGAAAACGCTTGCGGCAAGGCTTGCGAAGGCAAAAATATGGCGGTTGCGCCGCCATCCGCGTAAATTCATCTGACGCCCCCGAAGTTGAAAACAGGGCAGAGCTGACCGTCAACGATCAACCTTTCCGGCTCGTTAACGACGTTCGCAGCCCGACGAAGGCGCAGCTTCAGAGGCGCCGCGCCGTCGACCCTCTCAGAAATCTTTGTCCTGAAGTTGACCGGGCGTCAGGCGCGACGACTCAGGCGGCGCTCGGCGGGGGAGTCGTCTCGACAAGCTGCGTCACGACATCCTCGACGCGATCCAGCGCCAGATCGAGATCCTCGCGCGAGATGGTGAGGGGCGGGGCCAGCCGGACAACCGTCCCATGCGTCGCCGTCGAGAGCACGCCTTTTTCGAGGAGGCGCAGGCAGGCCTCGCGCGCGCTCGCAAAACGCGGATCGATTTCGGCGCCGGCCCAAAGGCCGCACCCGCGCACCGCGCGCAGCGCCGGCGCGCGCATGGCGCGCAGCCGCTCGAGCATATGCGCGCCGAGCACGCGGCTCCTCTCGATCAGTCCTTCGTCGCGCAGCACGTGAAGCGCCTCGAGCGCAACGGCGGCCGCGAGTGGATTGCCGCCGAAGGTCGAGCCGTGCGAGCCCGGCGTCAAAACATCCATCACCTCGCGCCGCGCGACGAAGGCCGAGACGGGCAAAACCCCGCCGCCCAGCGCCTTGCCGAGCATGACGCCGTCGGGGCGGATATTCTCATGCTGGAAGGCGAACCAGGCGCCCGTGCGTCCAAGGCCCGACTGGATTTCATCGACGAGCAGCAGAAGTCCACGCGCGTCGCAGAGCCTGCGCAGCCCTGCGAGCCAGCCCGCGGGCGGCACGATGATGCCCGCTTCGCCCTGGATCGGTTCGACGAGAACCGCGACCGTATCTTTGGTCAGCGCCGCCTCCATCGCGGCGAGATCTCCGAAGCGCGCCGCGCGGAAGCCCGGCGTGAAGGGACCGAAGCCGTCGCGATAGTCGGGCTCGGATGAGAAGCTGATGATCGTCGTCGTGCGGCCGTGAAAATTCCCCTCGGCGACGACGATCTCGGGATTGGCCACGCCCTTGACGCGACGCCCCCAGCGCCGCGCGGCCTTGATGGCCGTCTCGACGGCTTCGGCGCCGCTGTTCATCGGCAGCGCGACATCCAATCCGGTGAGCGCGCAGAGCGCGTCGAGAAGAGGCGCGAGACGGTCGTTGTAATAGGCGCGCGACGGCACGGCGAGGCGGCTGGCCTGCTCCGTCAGTCGCGCAATGATGCGCGGATGCGCATGGCCGACGCTGACCGCCGAATAGGCGCTCATCATGTCGATGTAGCGCCGCCCTTCCATATCCCACAGATAGGCGCCCTGTCCTCGCGTCAGGACGACGGGCAGAGGATCGTAGTTGCGCGCACAATGCGGAGTATCGAAGCTTGGGGGAGTGTCGAAGCTTGCGTTCATGGCCGTCATGCGTTCGAGGCGCCATCTGCAACGCGCGCAGACGCGCCATAAATAACTAGTCCAGGCGCGTGGCGGCGCCAGCGGTTGACGGGAATGGAGAGGTCTGATGGCGGCTACCGGCGACATCGCGCAGGAGACGCGCGAACTTCTCTGCGGACTGGGAGTCGATCGCGAACGCTTTCTCGGAGGCGCGCTCGACGCCCATTCGCCGATCACCGGCGGCGCCATCGGATGGACAAGGGCCGATGACGAAACAACGACGCGGGCCGCGATCGGACGCGCGGACGCAGCCTTTCTCGACTGGCGGAAAACGCCTGCGCCCCGGCGTGGCGAGCTTGTTCGTCTCTTTTCAGAGGAATTGCGCCGCGCCAAGCGCGCGCTCGCCGCTCTCATCACGATCGAAGCGGGAAAGATCGTATCCGAGAGCCTCGGCGAAGTTCAGGAGATGATCGACATCTGCGACTTCGCCGTCGGCCTTTCTCGCCAGCTTCACGGCCTGACCATGGCGACGGAGCGCCCCGGCCACCGCATGATGGAGACCTGGCACCCGCTCGGGGTCGCGGGGATCGTGACGAGCTTCAACTTTCCGGTCGCCGTATGGGCCTGGAACGCCGCAATTGCGCTCGTCTGCGGCAATTCGCTCGTTTGGAAACCATCGGAGAAGACGCCGCTTACGGCGCTTGCGACGCAGGCGTTGTTCGAGCGCGCGGCGGCGCGTTTCGGATCGGCGCCCGAGGGCCTCTCCGCCGTCGTTCTCGGCGGCCGCGACATTGGCGGCGTCCTTGCCGACGATACGCGCGTGCGGCTCGTCTCCGCCACGGGATCGACCGCCATGGGCGAGGCGATGGCGCCGCGTCTGGCGCGACGCTTCGCGCGAATGATTCTGGAGCTCGGCGGGAACAACGCCGCCATCGTCTGCCCCTCGGCCTCGCTCGATCTCGCGCTGCGCGCCATCGCCTTCGCCGCCATGGGGACGGCAGGCCAACGCTGCACGACGCTGCGACGCCTCTTCGTGCATGAAGCCGTTTACGATGCGCTGATCAGCCGACTGCGCGCGGCTTTTGCGTCGGTTCCGGTCGGAGACCCGAGGGAGGAGGGAACGCTCGTCGGGCCGCTCATCGACGCCGGCGCCTATCGCGCCATGAGCCTTGCGCTCGACGAGTCGCGCGCGGCGGGCGGGATCGTCATGGGCGGCGAACGGGCGCTCTCCGAACGCTTTCCCGGCGCGTTCTATGCGAGGCCGGCTCTCGTCGAAATCCCTCAGCAGACGGCGGTGATGAAGCGGGAAACCTTCGCGCCGATTTTATACGTGATGAAGTATGATGATCTCGACGACGCCATCCGCCTGCAAAACGACGTCGCGCAGGGGCTTTCCTCGTCGATCTTCACCAACGACATCCGCGAGGCCGAACTGTTCCTTTCGGCGGAAGGCTCCGACTGCGGCATCGCCAATGTCAATATCGGGCCGTCGGGCGCCGAGATCGGCGGAGCCTTCGGCGGCGAGAAGGCGAGCGGCGGCGGCCGCGAGGCCGGCTCGGATTGCTGGAAGGCCTATATGCGACGCGCCACCAACACCATCAACTATTCCGGCGCGCTGCCGCTGGCGCAGGGCGTCGCCTTCGATGTGCCGACCTCGACAGGAGCGACGCGCCGATGAAGAGGTCCGAGCCTTCAACCGACGCGCTGCGCGCAAAATTAGCGCGGGCGCTCTCCGACATGTACGAGACGGAAATGCCGAGGTACCGCGAGATGGGCGATCTCGTGCGTCTCGTCAATAAGACCGCGCTCGGCGCCGATACTGTAACCGCACCCGCCGAACTCGATATCGTACAGCATGGCGCAATCCGCGTCGGAACCGCGCGAGAGCTCGATGACATGCGCCGCCTCTTCGCCGTCATGGGCATGTTTCCGGTCGGCTATTACAATCTGGTGCCTTCCGGCATTCCCGTGCATTCGACGGCTTTCCGGCCGATCGACCGCGACGCCCTGCGGCGCAATCCGTTTCGCGTTTTCACCTCTCTCCTGCGCCTCGATCTGATCCACGACGCGGAGCTTCGAGACGCGGCCGCGGCCGTCATGCACCGCCGCGACATTCTCACGCCCCGCTGCCGCGTCCTGCTGGAGGCGTGCGAGCGCGACGGCGGCCTCGACGATGCGCATGCGGACGACTTCGTTTCACAGGCGCTCGAGACGTTCCGCTGGCGCGGCGCCGCGACGACGACGGCGCGTTTCTACGAGCGACTGCGCGCGGCGCATCCGCTGCTCGCGGACATCGTCTGTTTCAAGGGGCCGCATCTCAACCATCTCACCCTGCGCACGCTCGACATCGACGCCGCACAGCGCGCCATGTCTCAAGCAGGACTGGACCCGAAGCCCACCGTCGAAGGTCCGCCGGGAAGACGCTGCCCCATTCTTCTGCGCCAGACGAGCTTCCGGGCTCAGGCCGAGCCCGTTGCGTTCGAAGGCGGCGATGGCGCGACTGTTTTGCACATGGCGCGCTTTGGAGAGATCGAACAGCGTGGGGCCGCGCTCACCGAGCCGGGCCGCGCCTTGTACGATCGCCTGCTCTCGCAAGTCCATGCTCAGGCGCCTGCGCCATCCGGCCCGGAAGCTGCGGCCGTCTTCGAGCAAACCCTCGCGCGCGTCTTCGCGGCCTTCCCGGACGACAGCGACGCGCTGAGACGGGAGAAGCTCGCCTTCTTCGAATTCTCCGCCGTGGAGGGCGCCCGCGCCGACGGCCGGTCGATCGAGGAGCTGCTCGCGGCTGGCGTTCTGAAGGCGGCGCCGATCGTCTATGATGATTTTCTCCCCGTCAGCGCGGCGGGCATTTTCCGCTCCAACCTCGCGGGATCGCAGAGCGGCCTTGCAGCGCAAAACGACGACCGCGACGGCTTCGAGACAGCCTTGGGGACGCCGATCATCGACGCGCAGGCGCTTTATCAGGCGGCCGAGGAAGCTTCACTCGAGCGGGCGTTGGCGGCGCTCGGCCTAAATGAAGCGGACGGCGCTCACTCTGATCTCCCCACATGATCGCTGGCGAACCGGCGCGTCAGATCTTTTCGAGCAGAAGACCGGCGATGGTCAGTCCCGGCCCGAAACCGATCGCGACGATCTTCGTCCCCGCCGCGACGTCCGGGGAGTCGAGGATTTCCTTGAGAACGAGTGGAACAGTCGCCGAGGACATGTTGCCCTTTTCGAAGAAGACTTTCGCGCCGAGCGCGACCTGCTCGGGCCGCAGGCCGAGCTCGGCCCGGATGTGCTCGATCATTTGCGGGCCGCCGGGATGGATGGCGAAGACCAGACGATCTTTCTGCGCCTCGAAATCGAGACCGGCGGCAGTGAAGAGCCGGTCGACGAAAGACGCGACATTCTGCTTGATGACGACGGGCACGGTGATCGCCATGCTCATCTCGAAATGATGCGGCCCCGGAACCCAGCTTTCGCCATCGAGCGAGTCCGGCAGAAGTCTCTCGTCGAGGGCGAGAATCCGCAGGCCCGGAAGATCGCGCCGGCGCAAAAGCTCCTCGGGATAGACGCCATATTTGACGAAGCCATCCGCGAAGAGGCTCATCACCAATATGTCCTGCGGCGAGAGATCGACGAAGTGCCGGTGCAAGGACGGAACCTCGCTGTGAACGACGTCGACCTGCCGCAGGCGCGCGCCGACCTCGTCCCGCGCCGACGAGATGAATCCCTGCGCCATCCGGATGGCGGGGAACGCGCCGTAGCAGCCCATATGGTAGCTGTGCGTCACCCGCGTCTCGAACCAGCCTTTCTTCACGACGAGCTTCTGCGCCGGACTGGGCGCGAGATAGCCGGAACAGGTCACGTGAATGAGATCGTCGGGCGGCTGATCGGCGTCGCGATAGAAGCGATCGAAAACCTCTTCGACCACGATGCCGAAGTTCTCGTGCCGCAGAGCGATGTCCGCGCCTCTCGGCTCGGTCCTGTCCTTGAAGAGCTGCAAATAAGCTTGCGCAGGCTCGGCGATGTCGAATTCGCCGTTCTCGAAGCGAATGTCCTCCATGCGCGGGAAAAAGACGAGCTGGCGGCGCTTGACGTGCGATGGCGGGACGGAGAATTTTTCAAATCTCTCCCGCATTGTCTTGTAAATCTGGCGAAAGCCCTCTTTGTCGCCGACGCCGCCCGTGAACGCCTGAACTCTCGCGCCCGCATAGGCGGAGATCTCGATGGACAAGCGCTGCGGAGTTGGCTTCGCCATCTCGACAAAACTGAAATTACCAAGTGCGGCGTAGCGCCGGTTCGTCATGAAGGGCTCCTGCCCCGCACCGTTTCGGATGGGCGCGATCCCGCCGCGTTTTGACGCTGCGGCGTTCTCGCAAGGGGCGTCGTTTCGAGAGTGGAAGCGCGAGAGAAACTCTTTCGCCTCTCGTTTAGCGCAGTGTCATCCGGCGCGTCACCAGATCTTCGGGATGAGCCGATCGGGCACCTTCGCCTGATAATCGCAATAGCCAGGCAGATGTGCGCTGAGGAAGCGCTCCTCGGCCAGCAGCCTCCAGACGAGCGTCGACATCATCGCGGCGGAAATCAGCAACGCCCACCAGGAGCCGAGCGCCAGGGGCACTCCTATGAGCATGATGAAGGCTCCCGCATACATCGGATGTCTGACATGCGCATAGGGTCCCGTTGCGACGACCTTCTGGTCGGGGGCGAGTTCGACGGTCGCGGAGGCGAAGGAGTTCTCGGAGAAGACCTTCAGGAAGATCATCCACCCCAGCGCGACCAGCGCGTCGCCGGCCAGTACGAGCGAGGCCGGCAAGGACGACCATGCCATCCGGTGATCCAGCGAACCAACCAGGACGAGGCCGATCGACCCGGCGAGAATGCAGAGCATGATGATCTTCTGACCCGTGTGTTGCTCGGCGAGCGGACCGATGCTCAGGCGTCTTTCCAACAGTCTCGGATCTTTCTCGGCGAGGTAAAGCGACACGAAGAGCGACGAGCTCACGAAGAGCGCCAGAAAGACCCATCCCTCCCAGTAATCGAAGGACGAGGCGGGGCCGAACAAAAGGGCGGCCATGATCCCCAGCATGAGGAAATGCGCGCGCCAGGCGCGAAAGATCAAATTGCTCATGTCGAAGGCCTTGGATTTCCCGAAGGGACCTTGAACTATCCTGATCGAAGCTATCCGATTTGAGGCTTGTTTGAAACCCACCGCCAGGCGCAGCCCCGCGTCGGGGCGAATGCGCGGCCGGCCTTGCGCAAGAGCCGGCCGGGGCTCATCTTGGCGCAAGACTCCCGCTCTCTGGAGGCTCCTTGACTCGACGGTCCGGCAGCGCCGATCTGCCTCTGCACAACGGCCGCGTTCCCGCCTGGCTCGCGCGCCGGATGGCCAGCCTCGGCGCAGTCGTCGCCGAGGCGATCATCCATCATTACGGGCGTGACGAATTCCTGCGCCGTCTCGCGCATCCCTTCTGGTTCCAGTCTTTCGGCGCCGTCATGGGGATGGACTGGCATTCTTCCGGGATCACCACGAGCGTCATCGGCGCGCTCAAGCGCGGCCTCGAGCCGCTCTCCCGCGAACTCGGCGTGCATGTCTGCGGCGGGCGCGGGCGCCATTCGCGCCAGACGCCGCAGGAGCTCGCCGCCATCGGCGCACGCGTCGGATTCGACGGCGCGGCGCTGGCGCAGGCGAGCCGCCTCGTCGCCAAGGTCGACAGCGCCGCCGTGCAGGATGGTTTCGACCTTTACCTTCACGGCTTCATCGTGACGGACGACGGGCGGTGGGTCGTCGTGCAACAGGGGATGAACGGCGACGCAGGGCTCGCCCGCCGCTACCACTGGCTGTCGGAAGGGCTCAAAGATTTCGTCGAAGCGCCCCATGCCGCCATCGAGGGCGAAAATCGGGGGGAGATCGTCAATCTGACCGACAGGCGGGCGGAGGCGTCGCGGCGCCGCCAGCTCGATCTCCTGCGCGACCTCGGGCCCGACGGCGTCGCCCGCGAGGCCGCCGCGCTCATGGGGAAGGCGCCGCCGGCGCCGGCGCAGCCGCTCCTTCCCCATCTGATCATGCCCGCGCATCACGACGTGCGCCCCAGGGACGTGATGCTGCGCCGGCTGCACGGCGCGCTGGCCGCGGCGGCGGACCGGGGACCGGAGGATTTCGCCGATCTGCTGCTCTCGCCCGGCGTCGGCCCCCGCACCGTCCTCTCCCTGGCGATGGTGGCCGAGGTCGTGCACGGCGCTCCCTGCCGCTTCGCCGATCCGGCGCGATTCTCGCTCGCGCATGGCGGCAAGGACCGGCGCCCCTTCCCCGTGCCGCTCGCCGTCTATGACAAGACCATCGAGGTGATGAAAAGCGCCGTCGCGCGGGCGAAGCTCGGTAACGACGACAGGCTCGCCGCCCTGCGCCGGCTCGACCGGCAGGCGCGGCTGCTGGAGCAAAGCGCGACAGGACCCTCGCTGCCGGCTTTCATCGACGGCGAAATCGCGCGCTCCCCCGACTACGCCGGCCGCAGCGTCTTCGGCTGGGAGGGGGAGACCCCGCAGCCAGAGCCTGCGGCCCGGAACGCTCGATGACGGGAGGCGCCGTTTCCAATCTTCCGGCGACGGTCGCTCTGCGTTAAATTGCGCCCCTCCCCTTCTTCGAGAGAAGCTGTCGCAAGCGCATGAATTTTCCGATCCGTTATGTCGAGCCCGTTTATCGGCCGCCCAGCGAAGCAGACTCGCTGATCCTGCCCGTGACGGACGGCTGCTCCTGGAACAAATGCACTTTCTGCGAGATGTATTCGCAGAAACGCTTCCGCCCGCGCAGCGAAGAGGAGACCCTGGAGAGCCTCCGCCGCTACGGCGAACGGTTCGGCGACGGCGTGAAGCGCGTCTTTCTGGCCGACGGCGACGCTTTGTCGCTCTCGACGCGCCGGCTCGCGACCGTGCTGGAAGCGATCCGCCGGGAGCTGCCGGGCGTCCGGCGCGTGTCGAGCTATTGCCTGCCGCGCAATCTTAGAAAGAAATCCGTCGCCGAGCTCGAAGACCTCAAGGCGCTGGGCCTCTCGCTCGTCTATGTGGGGGCGGAGTCCGGCGACGACGAAGTTCTGGCGCGCGTCGAAAAGGGCGAAACGTTCGAAACGGCGCGCGAGTCGCTCGACAAGCTGCGTGAGGCCGGGATCAAACGCTCGGTCATGATCCTCAACGGGCTCGGCGGCAAGGCGCTCTCACGGCAGCATGCGCTGAACTCAGCGGCGCTGATGAATGCGACGCAGCCGGAGTTTCTCGCCACTCTCGTGATCAGCTTTCCGCTGGGCGAGGCGCGCTTCCGGGCGAACTTTCCGGACTGGGAGCCGTTGAGCGTCACGGAGCTGATGCAGGAGATGGAAATTTTTCTCTCCGCGCTGGAGCTGAAACGCACGGTCTTTCGCAGCGATCACGCGTCGAACTGGCTCATCCTGAAAGGAACCCTCGGCGCGGACAAGGCGCGTCTGCTGGATGAGCTGCGCTTCGCGATCGCCGCGCCGGAGCGCGCGCCGCTGCGCCCCGCCTGGGCGCGCGGGCTCTGATATCCGACTCATCTCTGTCCCTCCCCGGAACCCCTCCATGCCCACGCTCTTCGACCCTCTCAGGCTCGGCGATCTCGAATTGCCCAATCGCATCGTCATGGCGCCGCTGACGCGGTGCCGCGCCGTCGACGGCCGCGCGCCAAATGCGTTGATGCGGGATTATTACGTGCAGCGCGCCTCCGCCGGCCTCATTCTCTCCGAAGCGACTTCGGTGACGCCGATGGGCGTGGGCTATCCGGGTACGCCCGGCGTCTGGTCGCAGGCGCAGATCGACGGCTGGCGGGAGATCACGCGCGCCGTCCACGAGGCAGGCGGGCTGATCATGCTGCAATTGTGGCATGTCGGGCGTATCTCGCACCCGGTCTATCTCGACGGGGCCAAACCCGTCGCGCCGAGCGCGATCGCCGCGCAGGGGCATGTCAGCCTGTTGCGGCCGCTCGAGCCCTATCCGGAGCCGCGCGAACTCGCCATCGACGAAATCCCCGGCGTCATCGAGGCCTATCGCAGGGGCGCGGAAAACGCGAGAGCGGCCGGTTTCGACGGCGTGGAGATCCATGGGGCGAACGGCTATCTGCTCGACCAGTTCTTGCAGGACGGCGCCAACAAGCGAACCGACCGTTATGGCGGTTCGATCGAGAACCGGGCGCGACTCATGCTGGAGGTGACGGACGCCGTCGTGGAGGTGTGGGGGCGCGGCCGCGTCGGCATGCATCTCGCCCCGCGCGGCGACGCCCAGTCGATGGGCGACAGCGACCCGAAGGCGACGTTCGGTTATGTCGCCCGCGAGCTCGGGAGACGCGGCATCGCCTTCATCTGCGCCAGGGAGCATCAGGGGCCGGATGCGCTCGCGCCTTATCTCAGAAAGGAATTCGGCGGTCCCTTCATCGCCAATGAGGGCTTCACGCGCGAGAGCGCCGAAGCGGCGATCGCGTCGGGCGAGGCCGACGCGGTGGCGTTCGGCAAATTGTTCATCGCCAATCCGGACCTGCCCGAACGTTTCCGCCGTCACGCGCCGTTGAACGCGCCCCGGCCCGAAACCTTCTACGCGCATGGGCCGGAAGGCTATGTCGACTATCCGGCGCTCGGCGGCGCCTGAGCTTCAGTCTACGCCGTAGAGGCGGGCCCGCCCTGCGCCGCCTCGAAGACGACGAGCTCGGCCGCGGAATAGGTCCGCGGCGTCGCGCAATTGGGGCAGACGGCCTCGAAGGCCGCAGTTCCGGACAGAGCGACCTCGCCGTCGCCCGTCGGCTCGTCCATGATGGCGAAATGCTCGCCGCATGCGCCGCAGCGAAACCCGATGTACCAGCCGCCCGGCCTCAGGGCCTGCTTGGACTCGACGGGAAAATGTCCTGCAAAAGAGATCGTTCTGTCCATCGTCGGAGCTCCTCGGAGGCGGCGGCCAAACGGGCGCGAATGTGAAGCGCGCCTGCTTTCATATGGATACGCCCCGATCGCTCTCCCATGCGGGGAAGCGGATGACGCGGGCGGGAAAGATTTTCTACAGGGAACTACTTAGAATCTGATCAGTTAAAAGGATGAGCTTTTGCAGGGGAGGGGCGAATGCCGATGACCCGACCAGAGCCCATGGCGCTCGAAGAAGCGCGGGCCACGTTGTCTGTTCTCCAGGAGCTCGGCAGCTCGCTTCGCCTTTCCTTCGAGGCGGCGACGCGGGAGTCGCTGCCGGAAGAGATGGGATTGCTGCTGCTGAGGCTGGCCTTGGCCGAAGTTCTCAAACGCGCCGCCGAGGAAGAGGCGTGCGAGGCCGGACCGGAGTGCGCCGCCGAAGAATGGGTCGTCGGACTGAGACGCTGGGCGTCCGCGGTTTCGTCGCGCGCATCCGTCGACGCTCCCCGGTCGGCCTGACGGCGGGGAACGACCTTGAACCAGAACGGACCGTCGACTCCTCGCCTTTCAGCTGGGCTTGTCCAACAACGGCGCCTCGCTAGCTAAGAGCGCGGGGCGCGAGGCGGAGTGTCAACGATGTCTGTCACGAGAGAGGCCATAACGGCAGAAAATGCAGCGGCGTACGGTGGGCTTATCGATGCGATCGGGGGCGTCGCGACTGTTGTTCTCGCCATTTGCGGGCTCGTCAATCTGTCGCCGCCCATCCTGAGCGCGGTCGCCACCATCGTGTTTGGCGTCGCGCTTTTGATTCAGGGAGGCGCGATGGTTTCCGAATATGCTCAGGTCAGTTTCCCCGCGGATGTGGACGGCGCCGCCATCGACTCCTTCGGCGGCAATAGCCTCGTCGCGGTTTTCCTGGTCGGCGCCGCGGGAATCGTCCTCGGGGTGCTTTCGCTCCTCGGCGTGCAGGCCGCAACGCTGATGCCGATCTCGGTGATCGCGTTCGGAACGGCGCTGCTCCTGAGCAGCAACGCAGTGTGGCGGCTTTATGTGCTTCGCCGCGCATCGCGCCTGCAACCGCTGTCCGCCACCCAGGGCGGCGGCGAGATCATTGCAAGCGAAATGGCGTCGGGGTCCGCCGGACTTCAGGCAGTGGCGGGTCTCACCGCGATCGTGCTGGGCATCATCGCCCTTGCGGGCTCGACGAACGATCTCACGATCAATCTCGTGGCTTTGCTGGTCCTCGGCGCGACTCTCATCCTGACCGGAAGCACGCTCAGCGCGACGGTCATCGGCTTCATGCGCCGGTGAGCCCCGCGCGCCGCAGTTTCTCGGGGCCGCCCGGAAGGGCGGCCCGCTTTGTTTTTCAGTTGCGATGCAGGCGGTCCAGCGTAGCGTTCAGAACCGGCCTGAGCAGATCGGCGAATTTCTCCGCGCCTTTTGGCGTGGGATGGATGGAGTCGAAGAAATAGGAGCCGCCTTCCGGTCCGTCGGCGACGGGCTCCATGGCGGCGGCAAGATCGAAGGTCTCCGCGCCGGCAAGACGCGCGGCGTCTAGGTAAAGCCGGGCGCGCTCGCGTTGCGAGGCGGCGGCGTCGTCGAGATTGATGGCGCGAACACCCTCCCCCGTCTTGCAGGTGAGAAAGACGCGCAGGTCGCTCCCGTAGAAACTCTCGCTCGGGGCGGCGAAGGCGGCGGGCTCGCTGACAACCAGCAGATCGGCGCCCAAAAGCTGCTTCACGTCCTGGCGAAACTTCGGAAATATCTCCTTCCACTCGCCGTATATGTCAGCGGAGACACGGTCGGGCGCGTCGTCGCCGTTGCAGTTTCCGATGGGCGCGCGCGGCAGAAGCTGCGTGCCCTTCTGACTGAGGCGAAGGCCGTCGACGACGATCGAGTGCGGTTTCGTCCCATCCGCGCCCGGCGTCGCCGCCTGGGAGAGTTTTGCGACGCGCATGAGATGACGCACCCAGGCCACGGTCCGCAGAGACGTCGTCTCCGGCCTGATCGCCTGCTCGAATTCCCGCTTGAAGATTTCGACTGAGCCCGGCGGAAACTGGGCCGGATCGTAATGAAAGCCGATTTCCGACAATCGCCGCGACCAGCTCGCGTCATTGTGATTTGTCGCGAGAACCACGAGATCGAACCGGTCGCCGCGCTCCGCGAGATATTTTACCGTCGCGATGTGGGAGAGCACGCCGGCCTGCGACATGGAGGCGTTGTAAGTCGCGATTTTTCCGGCCTCGTTCAGCCGCGCAGGCCATCTCTGTTCGGGAGAAAGGAAAATCCCTTCCGTGACGCTGCCGCCGAGGAAAAGAACCTTGTACTTTGCGCCCTCTGGCGGATCCGGGGGAATGAAACGGCTCGGCCCGATGCGGAAATCGACCTTGCTCGCGCCCTCGTACAAGCCTCTGATGTCGAAGACGGCCGTATAGCCCGCCGGAAACAGCCGGGGCGCGCCGGGACTGCGCTGGGTCGTCGCAATATATTCGGCGACGCTGCCCTCGCTGCCCGGAACCGGCGGCATGACGAAACGAAATATCGCCTCTGCGAGCGCGAGGCCGACAACCGTCGACAATAGGACGGCAAGAACCGCCATGATCCCGTTTTTCATCGGTTTTTCTTCAAATCTTTGAGAGGAGGACTCCCGGCCGTCAAGCCGACGGCGAGAGCCTTGCCGGAATTTACCCATGCCTCCCGCGATTGCAAGCAAGGCGGGACTGGCGCCGGGAGCCCTGCCTGAAGCCTTGCCGGCTCCGCCTCTTTCGCCCTATGCTTTGCCCTAGCTATTTCTTCAACGCAGAGAGGACTTTATGCCGCATGATCTCGAGGCTCTGTGGGATGAGCACTGCCGATACGAGTTCGAGACCCGCGACGTGGACGCCACGATGGCGACCATGGTCGAAGCTCCTTACGTCAATCATATCCCCACAATGGCGGGCGGCGTCGGCCATGACGAACTGAAGCGCTTCTACAAATATCATTTCATCGGCGCCAATCCGCCCGATACGACGCTCGCCACCGTCAGCCGCACCGTCGGCGCCGACAGCGTGGTCGACGAGATGCTGTTCAGCTTCACCCACACGCATGAAATAGACTGGATGCTGCCCGGCGTGGCGCCGACCGGCCGAAGGGTCGAGATCCCCCTCGTGGCCATTGCGCAGTTTCGCGACGGCAAGCTGGCCCATGAACATATCTACTGGGATCAGGCGTCCGTGCTCGTGCAGATCGGCCTGCTCGATCCCGGCGGCCTCCCTGTCGCCGGCGTTGCGCAGGCGCGCAAGCTCATGGACAAGACCCTGCCCAGCAACGAAATGATGCCGAACTGGGCCAAGAGCGCCGACAAGCCGCTATGACCGCCGCGCCGCGCGGCGTCGCGCCCTCATGACTGCCTCTCGACGCTGCGGCGGGTGAAGAGGAGCTCGGGAAGCTCGCCGATGTCCTGCGCGATGCGCCGGAAGGCGAGATAGGGCAGCAGCACCAGATACAGCAGCAGGGCGCTGGCGAAAAGCTGCGGGCGCGAGCCATCGGCGAGCTCGCCCAGAGTCTCGGCCAGGCTGCGCCCGTGGAAGCGGCCGACGACCAGCTCCTCGATGATGTTCATGATCACCAGCGCCACGGTGAAGATCAGCGCCCGAATCGCAATCTGAACGATGAGGATGGCCTGCTTGCCCCGCCGCTCCCCGAGCCGCACGGCTTCGAGCCCCAGGATGAATTTGCCGAGAATGAGCGCCTTGACGACGGCGACGCCCAGCGGCGCGAATTCGACGCCCACGGAGCGCAGGATGGTCGATTTGTAATAGAGCACGGCGATGAGCCAGACCATGAGATAGGTCGAAACGGCGAGATAGGAGACGAGCTCGCGCCGGGCGCGCTGAAGCAGCTTCTTCGGCATGGGGGCCGGCGCGGGTTCGCCATCGGCGCGGGCGGTTTCTCTCTCGCGCCGCGCCGGATGGGCGGCCTCCGCGCGCGGGGCGACCGCCGGTCGGGTTCTCGGCGAAAACTGCGGCAGCCCGCGGCCGTCGACCCAGTCCGGCATGCCCGGCGCCCAGACAAAATGCGCTTCGTCCGGCGCCATGTCGATGCGGCGCGCCAGCGTCTCGGCCGAAACCGGCCCCACCGTTTCGCCGTCCTCGGCGTAAAACCACTCATCCGACATGCGTCTTCCCGCCGTTCCCCGCCAGCCTTCTGAAATGCAATGCTAGCACAGCTTTGGCTCTTTGCGCCGTCTTGCGGGCGCGCGAGCGCCTAGTTTCGTCGCTCATCCACCGGCTTGGGAACGAAGTCGAGAACTTCCTTGGTGTAGTGCTCATGCACCTCGGAAAAAGGCTTCTGATCTGGGGTGTAGAGGACCGCCGTGTGCTCGAAGATTTCGCGCGGAATGGCGAGCGCGCCTGCGGCCACGTCGGCGGGCGGCGGCGCGGGTGAAAGCTCCCAGCCTTGCGGCAGGGGCGACCAGCGCGCGGTCGCCTCGATCGTGCGCCGATAGGGCTGAAGGGGCGCGACCGCCTTTCCGAAAGGCGTTTCTGTGGTCTCCAGCGCCCGGTTCATGTCGTCGGTTAGACGGCCGGGGACGTACCAATTGTCGGCTTCGGAAAATACGTGGTCCCCACAGCTGAGGGCCACGCGCCTGTATTTGACGGCCTCGCCGTCCGAAACCCGCAGCCGCTGGCGGGTCTCCTCGCTGGCCGGTCTGTCAGGGCCGGGGATACGCTTTGCGACGAGTTTCGGCTCTGCGGCCATCCTGTGGTCGGCGCACCATTTCTCGAGCGTCGCCGTCGCACTGCGGCTCGCGAGAAGCGACGCGTTCAGCGTCTGCATCAGCGCGAGAACCTCGACGCGCGCCAGAAAATTGTCCGGCCAGGCCTGCGCCCTTGCGGAAACCGCCCCCATGGGCGCCAGCGCGGCGGCCGTCACGATCGAAATGACTGTCCTGCAATTCATCTTTCATCCTGCCCCGCTTCGGAGCCGGACTTTAACCTCAAAGCGTCACAGCGACATCCAGGAATTGTAGGAAGCCGCGTGCTGCATGGCGCTGAAGGTCACGACAACATCCATGACCTCGGTCATGAACGCGATGGCGATGGCTCCGAAGACGCCCGTGGCGAAGATCGCTTTCATCTGCTCACTCCTTCTCGTTAACGATTCATTAACGAGTCCGCGGGGGAGCCAACGTGCGCTGGCGCACGTCTCGGCCCGGTCGGGAGGCGCGCGCCAGACGGCCATGCGCGCAGCGGATCACTGCGGTTGATCGCGGAGGCCGGCGCGCGACGCCCTGACGGGAGCGCCGGCCCGAGCCCGTTTCAGGCGGCGGGCGCTTCGAGGCCCAGAATGTGGGAGATTTCAGCGAGCGTCGCTTTTTCCTTCTCGCTCATCCGAATACCGCCGAAGCCGAGGAACGTATCTTCGAGCCCGGCTTGCGCGACCGTGCGCGCAATGTCGAGAAGCCAGGATTTGAACGGCGCGGCATGCTCCCCGGCGGGCGCTTCGAGGCCCAGAATGTGGGAGATTTCAGCGAGCGTCGCTTTTTCCTTCTCGCTCATCCGAATACCGCCGAAGCCGAGGAACGTATCTTCGAGCCCGGCTTGCGCGACCGTGCGCGCAATGTCGAGAAGCCAGGATTTGAACGGCGCGGCATGCTCCCCGGCGCGCGCGTCGAGGAGGGCGGCGACCTGTCCGAGAGACGCGAGCGCGCGATGCTTGATCTCGTCGAGACCGGCGCCCTGAACGATCGTGCGGACGCCCTCGCGCGCATCGGCGCGCCCCCCCGAAGAGGAAAGTTCCTCGGCGACGCTCTTGACGAGCGCGTCGCCCGGCTGCGCGCGCGCCTCTGAAACCATGCGCGCCGCTGCAAAGCCCTCCTGCAGCAGACCGATGAAGCCGCTCGGATCGGCGGCGCTGACCGCATAGCCCGCCAGCAGGGGCGACTGAACCAGCCGCTTCCATTCGACTGGCGTGAAATCGGACTTGCTCGCCATGGCCTTGCTCCGCTGTGCGACTCTTCCAGATAGATCGCCAGACGTTGCGCGAAAAGGGCGGCTTTCACCAAGGAGCGCGGCAATGCTTTCGACAGTCCTGATCGTCCTGCTGCTCCTCCTGCTGATCGCCTCGCTGCCCAACTGGCCCTATAGCGCCGGATGGGGCTATGGGCCGGGCGGCGCCGTCGGCGCCATCCTCGCCATCGTCATCATCCTCGCCCTGCTCGGGCGGCTGTGACCTGTTCCAGCGGCTCTGTTCCTCGCGCAGCGTCGCTCAGGGAACGCCGCGCCAGATCTGGCACGAGAAAAGCAAGGCTGGTCGCGTGGCGTAAAGCTGCGCCAAGGGAGGACGCCCGATGCTCGACAAGCCCAGGATGGACAACCCCGTCACGCGCGCGCCAACCGGAGGGGCCGGCGGCAAGCCTGGGCCGACGAAGAGCCTGAAATTCTCGCCTGTTGGCGGCTTTGGTCCCGGCAGACGGGCCGAAGGGGCCGGATTCCGACGGGCCACGCGCCCCATCAATCTCGAGCGACGCGCATGTTTTGCGCGCTTCGACGCCTGATCCCGACTGGCGCGGCGGCGCCGCCAGATTGAGCAAGCCGATTTGCAACGAAGGCGCCGCCCGGTTGCTGCGCTTCAGATATCCAGATCGCGATAGACGGCGACTTCCCTTTCGCGCGCCAGACGCGCGTCCTCGCCCGCGCGCACGCCGCGCCAGACATCGAAGAGCATCACCAGCGTCGTGAAGAGGCCCGTCAGCTTGGCCGTCAGGAAGCCGAAGGGAAAAACGATGCGCTCCGGCGGCACGATGAACTGCGCGCCGATGAAGATCGACGCGGCGTTTATGAAATAGGCCGGCCGATAGAGGGATTTTTCCGTCCAGGCGCTGCGCGCATAATGACGCGAATGCCGCTTCACCGCCCTGTTGTAATCAGGATTGGGGAGCAGGCCGAAGAAGCGGCGCTTGGGCGGCAGGGCGTTGGGTCCGGCGATCAGCGCCCGCAAGAGCTGCTTCATCTCGAAATGGGCGACCACGGCGAGAAGCAGATTGGCCGCCACGAGGCCAAGCTTGAGCTCCGGCAGCGAGACGTAGAGCTGCGCAGCCATGTCGACGAACAGAAGCTGCGTCGCCGCATTGAGCGCAAAGGCCGAACGATGGAAAGCCGCGCGGTTGATGCTCTGGATCTTCTCGTCGAAGAAGGCGACGCCAGGCTTGTCGCGCACGAGAATATGAAGTGTCAGCCGCTCCTCTTCGTCGAGCGCCCAGCGGCGGCCCAATTCGTCGATCGTCTCGCTGGGCGTCGCGCCCTTGGGGATCTTGAAGGTGACGCGCGCCGTGAAGGCGGAGAGGCGCGCGATGAAGCCGCGCGCCGCCGCGTAATGCGACGTGACCGTGCCGAGAAGCTTTTCGGGTTCCGCCATTTTGACCTTTCCGGCGCCGCTTTCGCGCGCCCCGAAGGGCGCGGCGAAGCGACTCGCCGGAAACTTATGCGGCTTTGCTGGGCCTTCGCAAGAGAGCGCGCTCAGTGTCCCCCGGCGTCGGCGGCGCGGGCCGCCTCGAAGAGGAACCAGGTGCGTTTTTCGGTCTCGTCGAGATATTGTTCGATCAGGCTCGCTGTCGCGACATCGTCCCAGTCGTCGCAGATCCCATGCGCCTCGCGCATCGATCTGGCGACGGCGATATTGTCGTTCATGAGCTCCACGAGCATGCCATAGGGCGAAACGAAGTCCTTCTCGTTCTCGGTCAGCGAGGCGAGCGCCAGAATCTGCGCAAGCGAGCGCAGGGTCGGCTGGCCGAGCTTGCGAACCCGTTCAGCGAGCGGATCGATAGACTCGAGAATCTGCTCGCTCTGCTCGTCTAGCATTTCGTGGAAGTCGCGGAAATTCGGCCCGCTGACGTGCCAGTGAAAATTCTTGGTCTTCAGGTAAAGCACATAGGCGTCGGCGACGAGCCGATTGATCCGCTCCGCGACGAGCGCCGTCGCCTCCTCGGACAGATCGCTCGGCGTGTTGAGAGCGACGCGTTCCGTGTCGCTGCTCTCAAAAATATTCAAGGGCATTTCGAGCCTCCTGCGCGCAGGCCTCCAGCGTTACGCGACAACGCGCGCTCGCGCGTCGTTGTTCCAGCGTGGAAGACGCGAAGGCCGCTCGCGCTTGGGTCAGGCGACGCGCGTCGCCTTGCGCTCGAAGAACAACGCCTGGCTGATCGTCGCCTTCACGGTGTCGACCTTGTAGGGCTTGCTGATGAGGAAGGCGGGCTCGGGACGCTCGCCCGTCAGCAGCCGCTCGGGGAAGGCGGTGATGAAAATGACCGGGCAATCGAAATTCTCGAGAAGCTCGTTGACCGCATTGAGGCCGGAACTGCCGTCGGCGAGCTGGATATCGGCCAGGATCAGGCCGGGCCGATGGCCTCTGGCGAGTTCGATCGCCTCCCTGTGCGTCCGGGCGACGCCGATGACATTGTGCCCGAGATCGCGCGCGATGAATTCGATGTCCTGCGCGATGAGCGCCTCGTCCTCGATGATCAGCACGTCGGTCGCCACCCGCTCGGCGATCTCGCGGCCGGCCTGAGCGATCAGCTGCTCGACTTCCTGCGGCGTGACCGCGAGAATGGCGGCCACATCCTCGATCGAGAAGCCTTCCACCGTGCGCAACAGAAAGGCCTGGCGCGAGCGCGGCGTCAGCAGGCTGACATTGCGCTCTGCGGGCGAAACCTCGTCCTCCGGCCGATCCTCCACATTGAGCGTAATCGACGACCAGGAAAGCATGAACAGATGGTAGAGGCCAACCTTCGCGGACATGTTCGGCGGAAAGGCGTCGATATCGGCGATCAACGCCTCGAGCGTCGCCACGACATAGGCGTCGCCGCTCTTTTGCGAACCGCAGAGCGCGCGCGCGAAACGGCGAAGGTAGGGGAGATGCGGAGCGATCTCTCGTGAGATGTTCATGACGGCACCCTGCGGTCTTTGGAGAGTCTGCTTGCGCGGTTGAGCAATACGCCGCGCCGGGTTAGAAATCCACTTTTTCCGACTGGAACGAACGAGCCTTCCCGGTGTTGCCTATTTGGGCGCCTGGAGCGAGGGCGCTCTAGCAGGGCGCCACTCTGAAGAAGCGGCGTTCGCGGGGCTGTCGATGATGCAGGAAAACGAGCGCGAGGAAGGCAAGGCTCTTGCGGCGCGGGAGGGCGGCGACGCCCGAAATGGCGACGATCAGGTCGACGGAGTCGATACGGCCTTTCTGGAGCCACATATTCAGGAGCAATTGGGCCGGGTGCTGCGCTCATTCTGCGACGACCTCATTCAACAGCCGATTCCCGACAAATTCGTCATGCTGCTCGCCCAGCTCGAAGCCAAACAGCGCGAGAAAAAATGACTGACGCTGCGTTCGGAGAGCAGATGGTGGCGCAGATTCCCTACCTGCGCGCCTTCGCCATTTCTCTCTCGGGGTCATATAGCGTTGCCGACGACCTCGTCCAAGATACGCTGGTGAAGGCGTGGTCGCACGCCGACAGCTTCGAGCCGGGCACGAACTTCCGCGCCTGGCTGGTCACGATCCTGCGGAACACCTATTTCTCACAATATCGCAAACGCTCCCGCGAGGTGCAGGACAGCGACAACGTCCTCGCCGAGCAAATCCCCGTGAAGGGAGGACAGGAATCGAACGTCACCATGCAGGACGTGCAGAAGGCGCTGAACAAGCTTGCCCCGGAGCACCGCGAAATCCTGCTGATGATCGGCATCACCGAGCTCTCCTACGAGGAGGCGGCTCAGGTCTGCAACATCGCCGTGGGGACGGTGAAGAGCCGTCTGAACCGCGCCCGCGCCAAGCTCGCCGAACATCTCGGCCTCCACGGCGTTCATGAGATCGACTACGACCCAACCATGACCGGGCTTGCCGCCCGCAAAAGCACAAAGGCGCTCTAGACCCTTTAAATATTTTCCGCCGCCTCCGATCGAGTTGGAACCCGGCGAAGGCCTCGCTGGTTCGACCCGAAATGGGGTGGTCCCACAAGAGATGCGGCGAGCAGAGCAACAGGCGGCGAGCGCCCGGAGCGTCGGGTTTGCGCGCGCGGAGCAATTTGGTGATCGGACGGAGCCGGTGGCGGATTCTCAGCTTCGCTGTCTCGCTGGGATTGTGTGATGCGCGCCGGGCGCTAGCGGCGCAGCTTTTCCTGATTCCAAGAGCCGACCCTGCCCTCGCGGGGGCGGCGGGCGTCCTGCTGGGGATCGCCCTCGCCATCGCCCTTTATGTGATTTTCCGCCTCGACCAGAACCGCCGCCGGGCAGCCGCCGCCGCCCACAGGCTGGCGGAGATGGCGCAACGGATGAAGGCTGGCGATCAGCCGGAATGGACGACGACGGGCGTCGCCGACATCGACGACATCGCCCGCACGCTCGAAGCGTTCGAGCAGCGGCTTCGGCGCAAGCGCGGACTGCTGACGCAGCTGAACTCGGAGGTGCTGCGCGGCGGCGGGTCCAATGGCTTCAACAATCAGCTTCGCGCCATCATTGACGCGCTTCCGGTGGGCGTTCTGCTCGCCGAGGCGCCGAGTGGCCGCATCCTCGAGGGCAACCAGGCCCTCGAGTCGATCCGGCGCGGCCCCGTCATCTATTCGGACGGCGTCAGGCATTACCGGAATTGGGTCGCCGTGCATGAAAACGGCGAGCCGGTCACGCCGGACGAATATCCTCTGGCCCGCGCCCTCGCCGGCGAGGAGCGGCCGGTTCTCGAATGCCGGCATCAGCGCGGCGATGGGTCCTGGGGCTGGGTCAACATCGTCGGCTCGCCGATCCGCAACGAGCAGGGCGGGATCATCGCCGCGATCATCGCCGTCACCGACATCGACGAGATCAAGAGCGCCGAGGATCACCGGCGCAGCATGAACATGGAGCTGCACCACCGGGTGAACAATTCGCTCGCGATGATCCAGGGCATCGCCAACATCACCGCCCGCACCGCGACGGACTTTTCCTGCTTTCGAAGCAGTTTCTCGGATCGCATCCAGTGCCTGAGCCGCATTTCCACCCTGCTCGTGAAGAAGTCCTGGACGGAGACGCCCGTGCGCGAACTGGTGGCGACGGCGCTCGCCTCCGACAGCGCCGCTCTGCGCGACCGCGTCGCCCTGTCGGGAGAAGATGTGGAGTTGCGCTCTGAAGTGGCGCTCGCGCTCGGCATGGCGCTGCACGAGCTTCTCTCCAACGCCGAGCGTCACGGCGCGCTCTCGGCCGACAAGGGATGGATTTCCGTCGACTGGCGCGTCGCCGACAGCGAAGGGCGCCGCCTCATGGTCGAGTGGAAAGAGCATGGCGGACCGCCCGTCGCCGAGCCGGGCCGCACGGGCGTCGGGCAATATCTCATGAAGTCGGTGCTGTCCCGCCAGTTCGGCGGCGACATCGACTTCTTCTACGAGCCCGACGGCCTGCGCGCGACGCTCACCGCCGAGATATGAGGCCTCATCCCTCTCCGGGCTTTTGCGGCGTCACCCGCAGCGCGGTGACGCGGTTCCTGATCTTGCGCAGAACCTCGAAGCGGAAGCCGTGAAAGGTGAACACCTGCCCGGCGTCGGGAATGGCGCCGGCTTCGTGGATGACGAGGCCCGCGATGGTGGTCGCCTCCTCGTCCGGCAGGCTCCAGGCCATGACGCGATTGAGATCGCGGACCGGCACGGCGCCATCGACGAGCACGGAGCCGTCCGGCTGCGGCCGCACCCCCTGCACGGCGAGATCGTGCTCGTCGCGAATGTCGCCGACGATCTCCTCGAGAATGTCCTCGAGCGTGACGAGGCCCATGACCTCGCCATATTCGTCGACGACCAGCGCGAAATGCGTCTTGCGCTTGAGGAAGGCCTCGAGTTGATCTTCGAGCGTCGTCGCTTCCGGCACGAACCAGGGGGCGAACATCACTTCGTCGATGCTGATCTTCGAGGCGTCGCCGCCGGCGGCGTCGAGCGCGCGCAACAGATCCTTCGAATGCAGCACGCCGACGAAATTATCCGGCCGGTCGCGCCACAGGGGCATTCGGGTGAAGGGAGAGGACAACACCTCGCGCACGATCTGTACGGGCGGCAGGTCGGCGTCGATGGTGCGCATCTTGGTGCGATGGATCATCACATCCGCGACATGCAGCACCTGCAGATCGAGCACGCCGCCGAACATGTCGCGAGCCGCGCGCTCGACATTGCCTTCCTCGTGCAGGATATCGACCGCGCCCTTGAGCTCCTCATAGGGCGAGAGCATGGTGCGGCCGTGGCCGAGTTCGACGCCGACGAGGCCGAGCACCATGCGCACGATCCATTCGACGGCCGCGAGAACGGGGCCGAAGATCGAGACGAAGGGCGTGATGAAGCGCACGACGCGCAGCGACATCGCGTCCGGGTAATTGATCGCGAGCGTCTTCGGCAGCACTTCCGCGAAGACGAGAAGCAGCACGGTCATCAGGATGGTGGCGTAGACCGCGCCATTTTCGCCGGCGATGGCGGTCAGCACGCTCGTCGTGAAGGCGGAGCCGCCGATATTGACCAGCGTGCTGCCGAGCAGCAGCGCGGCGATCATGCGGTTGCGCTGGCGCAGCAGGCGATTGACGGCGCCGGCGCGCCGGTCGCCCTCCTTCTCCAGCGTATGCATCCGCGCATGGGACGCGGCCGTCAGCGCCGTTTCGGAACCCGAAAAAAAGGCGGAGAGCAGAACACAGAGAAAGACGATCAGCACATCCGACCATTCGAATTGCGCGCCGCCGGTTCCAAGGCCATGCATGGTCGCTTACGCTCGCGCGAGTTCGTCGTTCAGGAAACCCAGCACTTCGGCCGGCTCGACCGATTTGGCGATGAAGGCTTCGCCCACGCCGCGCATGAGGATGAAGGTCAGCGCGCCGCCCTCGACTTTCTTGTCCTGATACATCGCGTCCAGAACGGCCTGGGCGTCGCTCCGCCAGCCGGGGATCTGGCGGATCTCCGTCGGCAGGCCGACGCTCGCGAGATGGCGCGCGACGCGCTCGGCGTCCTGCGGCGCGCAGAGCCCGAGCCGCGCAGAAAAGCGCGCGGCGCAGGCCATGCCGATGGCGACGCCTTCGCCATGCACGAGCCGGGCGCTGTCGTAACCCGTGAGAAGTTCGAAGGCGTGGCCGAAGGTGTGGCCGAGATTGAGCAGGGCGCGGTCGCCCTGTTCCGTCTCGTCGCGGCCGACGATCGCGGCCTTGGTCTCGCAGCTCACCGCGACGGCGCAAATCTGCTCGGCGCGGCTGTGGAACACCGCCTCGGCGTCGGCCTCGAGCCATTCGAAGAACCGCTTGTCGCCGATGAGGCCGTATTTCACCACCTCGGCGTAGCCGGCGCGATATTCGCGCAGCGGCAGGGTGCGCAGCACGTCGACGTCGGCCAGAACGAGAGAGGGCTGGTGGAAGGCGCCGATGAGGTTCTTGCCATGGGCGGAGTTGATCCCCGTCTTGCCGCCGACCGAGGAGTCGACCTGCGAGAGCAGGGTCGTCGGGATTTGCACGAAGCGCGAGCCGCGCCGCACGCTCGCCGCGACATAGCCGGCGAGATCGCCGACGACGCCGCCGCCGAAGGCGACGATGAGGTCGCGCCGTTCGATCTTGGCGGCCAGAACCTCGTCGCAGACGCGCCCGAAGGTCGAAAGCGATTTCGAGCCCTCGCCGGGCGTCACGACGATCGTCTTGTGGCGAATGCCCGCCTTCGAGAGGCTCTCCTGCAAGGCGGGCAGATGCAGCCGCGCGACATTCTCGTCCGTGACGATCGCGCAGGCCGCGCCGGGCGCGACCTTCGCGATATGGGCGCCAGCTTCCTCCACAAGGCCCGCGCCGATGAGAATGTCGTAGGAGCGCCCGCCGAGCGCGACATGCACGGTCTCGCGATGGGTCGCCCCCTGGTCCGCCTGGATGCGCTCGAGATGAAGATGTGTCATGGCCTTGGCGAAATCCTTCTTCTGGGCGGCGCGGCGCGTGGCGTCGAGGCGGGGCAGTTCGTCGGTGAGGGCGTCGAGCGTCGCCTCCACCATGACCTCCTGCGGTTCGTCTCGCGATTCGACCCGGATGTCGGCCTGTTCATAGATCGGCCGGCGCGTTTCGAGCAGGCGGCGCAGCGTCTCCTCGGGGTCGTCGGTATGTAGCAATGGCCGGTCGTTCTTGCGGCGGACGCGCTTCATCAGCGTCTTGAGATCGGCGTCGAGCCAGATGGAGACGCCGCGCTCGCCGATTCGCTCGCGGGTGCGCGGGTCCATGAAGGCGCCGCCGCCGGTCGCGAGCACGATCTGCCCGCTGTTGAGCAGGCGCATGATGACGCGACGCTCGCCGTCGCGAAAATAACGCTCGCCATATTTGGCGAAGATTTCAGGAATGGTCATGCCGGCGGCCGCCGCGACGATCTCGGCGTCGGCGTCGACGAAGGGTAGGCCGAGGCGTGCGGCGAGGCGCTGGCCGATAGCGCTCTTTCCGGAGCCCATCATGCCGACAAATACGAGGGCGCGGCCGGCGAGCGCCGTCTTGATGGCGGCGGCGCGCTCATCCGCGACGCCGGGCGTCGGCGCCGGCGTCGGGCCAAGAGGGAGCGGTCGAGTCATGGCGGCAATCTATACTAAAGCGCGCGGGAAATTCAGCCCGTCTCGGCGGCCTGCGCGAGAAACGCCGACACGAAGGACGGCAGGCGCGGATCGTCGTAGCGGCCGGGCGCCAGAAAATGAACGTCGCACAGCTCCGGCTCGGCCTCGGCGGCGAGAAAGGCGCGGACGCGGGCGACGATCTCCTGCGCCGGGGCGGGCCAGTCGATGCGCTTGACGCAGGCGATGCGCTGCCGGTCGTAAATTACCGTAAAGCCGTCGGCCGCGACGCCCTCGGCGGCGTCGAGGCCTGTCTCTTCGCGCAGCTCGCGCCAGAGATTGCCGAGCAAATCCACCGAGCCGTCGGCCGCCACATCGTCGGGATCGGGCGTGCCGGCGGGAAAATAGCGTTGGCCCTCGGCGGAGTGGCCGGGGGCCATTTCACCGAGCAGATAGGCGCCGTCGCTCGAGCGCACCGCCGGGGCAGAGAAGCAGTTGAAGACGCTCCTGTCGGGCCAGCCGAAATCGCGCCAGGCCAGAAACAGCGAGAAACGGGTCTCGAAGGCCTCGATCTTCAGCACACGCCGCCCGTTCTCCGTCTCGATGGCCACGCGGCTCGCGAGCAGCACCGGGCCGTCGTAGAGCGCCGGGCTGACGGCGCGTCGCGCCGCCCAGTGGCGCTCGATCCGCTGCGCCTCTCTCTGCGCGAAGGCCCAATCGTGCTGCACAAGGCGGCAGTCGAGCCGATCGACGCTGTCGAACACCGGCGTTTCGCTCAAAGACGCAGCCTTCCCTCGCCGACCCGCACGACCTGGCCCCCGATCGAGACGCGCGCGAGCGCGCCGTTCTCGACCCACATGCGCAGGGTCATGCGGGAGGGCCGGCCCATGGCGTAGCCCTGTTCGATGAACAATTCATGCTCGCCGTCCTCGGGCCGCTCGAAGGCGAGCGCCACGGCGGCGAAAGCCGCCGCCGCCGAGCCGGTCGCCGGGTCCTCCTCGAAGCCCAGCCCGTGCGCCAGCATGCGGGCATGGACGGCCGCAGCGGGATCGATGGTCTCGCGCGTATAGAGAAAGACCCCGGCGGCGTCTCCGAGCGCGGCCGCAAAGGCCTCCGGGGCGCGTCGGGCGCGATCGAGCGCGGCGCGCGAGCGCAGCGGCGCGAAGACGAAAGCCGGTCCCGCCGCGAAGGCGCTCGGCGCATGGGCGTCGAAGCCGATGTCTTCCACGGGGAGCGACAGGGCGGCGGCGAGCGCCTGCGGCGAGGGCGCGGGACCCGCCTCGCAGGGCGTCATGGGCAAGGCGCATTCGGCATAGGTCGCGCCGTTCCGGCCGCGGAACGTCTCGCAGCGCAGCGGTCCGACCGCCGCCTCCAGAACCACGACGACGCCGGTCCGAGCGAGCGCGTCGGCGGCGCGCGTCTCGGCGAGCAGCGCCGCGGCGCCGATCGTCGGATGGCCGGCGAAAGGGAGCTCCCGGCCGGGCGTGAAGATGCGCAACGCGGCGCTGTGGACGGGGTCGCGCGGCGCGACCAGGAAAACCGTCTCGCTCAGATTGAATTCACGCGCGATCGCCTGCATCTCCTGCGCGGAGAGCGCCTCCGCATCCTCGACGACGGCGAGCGGATTGCCGCTGAACCGGCGGTCGGCGAACACGTCGAGGAGATGGTAGGCGAGACTGCGCACGCGCTGCGATCAGCCCTGCATCTGCATCAGCGCGACGGTGTCGCGGAATTCGACCAGTTCGACGATGCGCCCGTTCTCGAAGCGGATAAAATCGGCGAGCTCCACGACGCCGCGCCGTCCGGTGCCACGGTGGCGCCATTCGACCGTGCGGCGCGCCGCGACGGCCCCGCCATCGACGATCATCTGCGACGGCGTCGCGCCGACCTGTTCGAAGTCGATATTGATGGCGCGGATGATGCTGGTGAGCGCATCGACGCCGCAATGGCGGCCGGCGTAGAAAATTGTCGCCGGATCGCCGACAAACTCGCTCACGACATCCGCCGCGCAATAGATCCGGAACAGGTCGATGTCCGGTCCCTCGCTGGAGAAATTGCCGAGCGCCATCAGCCGCCGCGCCATTTCCTCGCGGCTGAGGCAAGGTGGCGGCGGATCGAGCATCTCGGCAAAGCTCCTCAGCCGAACGCCCGAAAAGCGGGAATCGTCACGATGGTCTATGAATTCGTCCATTTCCGCGACGCGCCCGTTTCGCCAGCGCAGGAAATGCGCGAGATCCCTGCAAAGAACGGCGTTATTGGCGCGCCGCCGCCAGCTCCCTCTCCAGCGCACCGCCGCGCGGTCGCCCTCGACCAGCACATCCAGAACCTCGGCGTCGAGCGGCTCGAAGGCGATGTCGGCGCGCCGCAGAGTCTCCCTGAGGGCGTCGTGTCCGGACCACCGGCCCGCGGGAAAGAACGCGAGCTTCTGGCAATTCCCGCGCAGCTCCACGTCCTCGACGAAAAACTTCAGGAACGCCTCGGCGTCGCCCGACATGCGGGCCGCGATCACCTCATGCACGCGCCGGAGCGTCTCTTTCTCGGCAGCTCGGCCAGATGGCCCGCCCAATCCATACATGTTCTCTCCGCCCGTCCTCTTGCGCCGCTCAAGCAACGCTTGAGGATTGTTTTTGGGAGCATTAGAGCCTCTGGAGCAGAGGTTGTCGACAATTTGTTTCCCAACCAGCGCGCGTCCCGCGGGGCCGCCTGTCTGTCAGTCTTGCATCCGCAGCAGCGAGACGGTGTCCCGGAACTCGATGCACTCGACGATCAAGCCATTGTCGAACCGAACGAAATCCGCGAGTTCGCAGACCCCCGTCCGGCCCGTGCCGCGGTGGCGCCACTCGACCTGCCGCCAGCAGGCGGCGCGCGCGTCCTCGATCAGGATCCTCGAAAGGCCCAGCGGCCGCTGCTCGAAATCCACATGGACCGCCCGGATGATTCCGAGCAGCGCATCGACGCCCGTGTGGCGCCCGGCATAGGGCAGACGGGCGCGATCGCCCGCAAAATCGCAGATGATGTCGGGGGCGCACCATTTCAGAACGAGCGCGGGCTCCGGGCTCCCCGACTCGAACTCGAGCAGCCGGCGCGCGCGCCGCTCCATCTCGCCGCGCGGCAGTCCGGGTGGCCGGGGGGTGAGCAGGGTCTCGAAGGAGGGCAGGCAGGCGCATGCGGGCGTCGAGCGGCAATGGGCGTCGAAGAACTCATGCATCTCCACGACGCGGCCCTGGTCCCAGCGCAGGAAATGCGCCGCGTCATTGGTGTAGATTCGCCCGTTGTCGTGGCGTCGCCAGTCGGCGCGCCAGCGCACCACGGCCTCATCGCCGTCCACGAGCACGTCGATGATTTCGTGGTCGCCGGGGAGGTAGTTCTCGTCCGTGCGCCGGAACAGTTCGCGCAGCCCGTCGGCGCCGCGCCAGACGGCCGGTCCGACCATCCCCTCCCGCCAGCTGTGGCAGGACAGCACGACCCCCGGATCGACGAAGCTCGCGAACCGGTCGTAGTGCCGGCGCATCCGGCAGTCGAGCATTTCGGCAATGACGAAGCGTTTATCCGTCGCGCTCAGCGCGAGGTCACGGCTCCCCCCAACCGGCATATCCCCATCCCCCGGCCTCCGCGCGCCATCTGTCGGGACCGCGCGCGCCTCCGCCCCGGCGCGCGCGTCCGATGGAGTCGGTATGATGGGATCAGTTGCGCTCTTTGTCGACAAGCTTGTTCTTGCCGATCCAGGGCATCATGGCGCGAAGACGGGCGCCGACTTCCTCGATCGGATGGGCGGCGTTGCGGGCGCGGGTCGCCTTGAACGAGGTCTGGCTGACCTTGTTCTCGAGCATCCAGTCGCGGGTGAACTTGCCGGACTGAATGTCCTCGAGAACGCGCTTCATCTCCGCCTTGGTCGCAGGGGTGACGATGCGCGGGCCGGTGACATATTCGCCATATTCGGCGGTGTTCGACACCGAATAATTCATATTGGCGATGCCGCCCTCGTAGATGAGGTCGACGATCAGCTTCACTTCGTGAAGGCACTCGAAATAAGCCATCTCCGGCGCATAGCCGGCCTCGACCAGCGTCTCGAAGCCGTTGCGGATCAGCTCGACGAGGCCGCCGCAGAGCACGACCTGCTCGCCGAAGAGATCGGTCTCGCATTCCTCGCGGAAGGTGGTCTCGATGATGCCGGCCTTGCCGCCGCCAATGGCCGAGGCGTAGGAAAGCGCAATGTCCTTGGCGTTGCCGGAGGCGTCCTGATGGACCGCGACCAGGCAGGGAACGCCGCCGCCCTTGAGATATTCGCCGCGCACGGTGTGGCCGGGGCCCTTGGGGGCGACCATCAGCACGTCGAGATCCTTGCGGGGCTCGATGAGGTTGAAGTGGATGTTGAGGCCATGCGCGAAGAAGAGCGCCGCGCCCTGCTTCAGATTCGGGGCCAGCTCATTGGCGTAGATCTCGCCCTGCAGCTCGTCGGGCGTCAGCATCATGACGACGTCGGCCCATTTGGCGGCCTCCGGAACCGTCATCACCTTGAGGCCGGCGGCTTCCGCCTTGGCGGCGGAGGCGGAGCCGGGGCGCAGGCCGACCGCGACTTCCGGAACGCCGCTTTCCTTCAGATTGAGGGCATGGGCGAAGCCCTGGCTGCCGTAGCCGATGATGGCGACCTTCTTGCCCTTGATCAGATTGATGTCGGCGTCCCGATCGTAATAAACGCGCATTTCCTGTCGTTCCCTCAAGTGTCTGGCGGATGGCGGATGACGGGGCCGCCCGTGCGTGACGTCATGAATTTCGCGCGCCCTTTTACGCGGCGGCGCCCCGAAGGTCAAAGGCCCTCAGATCGGCTCCGGCCCGCGCGAAATGGCGGCCACGCCCGTGCGCGACACCTCGACGAGGCCAATGGGGCGCATGAGGTCCACGAATTCGTCGATCTTGTCCGGACGGCCGGTCAGTTCGAAGATGAAGCTTTCGGTCGTCGCGTCGACGACGCGGGCGCGGAAGGCCTCGGCGAGTTGAAGCGCGTCGTTGCGGTCCTCGCCGCGGCCGCGCACCTTCACCATGGCGAGCTCGCGCTCGAGCGACCGCTTGGAGACTGTGAGATCCGTGACCTGCCGCACCGGCACGATGCGCTCGAGCTGGTGGTGAATCTGCTCGATCGTCTCGGGCGCGCCCGACGTCACGATGGTGATGCGCGAGCGATGCTCGGCATGCGCCACTTCGGCGACGGTGAGGCTCTCGATATTGTAGCCACGCCCCGAAAACAGGCCGACGACGCGCGCGAGCACGCCGGGCTCATTGTCCACGAGCACGGAGAGCGTATGCGACTCGATCTTGGAGCTGCTCGTGGAGGCGGAATAGGGAGAAGGCGGAGAGGCGGGAGCGTTCATGATCGACCTGTCTTGTCGCCGTCATCGCGCTCTGGCGATGACGGCCGAATAATCTGAGCGGCGCGAGGCGTCACACCAGCATCTTGCCCTTTTCGTCGATGATTGCGCCAATGTCGACGCCGGCGTCGTCGGAGAGATCGGCGAGCAGCATGTCATTATGCGCCTTGCCCGAGGGGATCATCGGGAAGCAGTTCTCGACCTTGTCGACGACGCAGTCGAAGATCACCGGCCCGTCGTAATCGAGCATGTCCTGAATGGCGGCGTCGAGCAGCTTCGGGTCCGAGCAGCGGATGCCCTTTCCGCCGAAGGCTTCGGCGAGCTTCACGAAATCCGGCAGCGCCTCCGAATAGCTGTGCGAATAGCGCCCGCCGTGCAGAAGCTCCTGCCACTGGCGCACCATGCCCATATATTCGTTGTTCAGGATGAAGACCTTCACCGGCAGCCGATACTGGATCGCCGTCGACATCTCCTGAATGTTCATCAGGATCGAGGCTTCGCCGGCAATGTCGATCACGAGCGCGTTCGGATGCGCGAGCTGCGCGCCGATCGCCGCCGGCAGGCCATAGCCCATGGTGCCGAGGCCGCCCGAGGTCATCCAGCGGTTGGGCTCCTCGAAATGATAATGCTGCGCGGCCCACATCTGATGCTGGCCGACTTCGGTGGTGATATAGGCGTCGCGATCCTTCGTCAGCGCATAGAGGCGCTGCACGGCGTATTGCGGCTTGATCGTCGTGTCGGAGTTGCGGAAGGCGAGAGACTTCTTCTCGCGCCATTCGTCGATCTGCGCCCACCAGTGATCGAGCGGCTGCTTGTCCGCATGCATCGCCTCGGCGCGCCAGGTGCGCACCAACGCCTCGAGCACATGCCCGCAGTCGCCGACGATGGCGAGATCGACCTTGACGTTCTTGTTGATCGACGAGCGGTCGATGTCGATGTGGATTTTCTTCGAGCCGGGCGAGAAGGCGTCGAGGCGCCCGGTGATGCGGTCGTCGAAACGCGCGCCGACGGCGATCATGAGATCGCAGTCGTGCATGGCGTTGTTCGCCTCATAGGTGCCATGCATGCCGAGCATGCCGAGCCAGTTCTGGCCCGAGCCCGGATAGGCGCCGAGCCCCATCAGCGTCGAGGTGATGGGAAAGCCCGTGAGGCTCACGAGTTCGCGCAGCAGCGCCGAGGCCGAGGGGCCGGAATTGATGACGCCGCCGCCCGTGTAGAAGATCGGGCGCCTGGCGGCGGCCATCATCCGCACCGCCTCGCGAATCTGCTCCATATCGGCGTCGAGCTTGGGCTGATAGGTCTTGTGCTGCGCCCCGCGCGGGGCCGAATAGACGCCGCGCGCGAATTGCACGTCCTTCGGAATGTCGATGACGACCGGGCCGGGACGCCCCGAGGTCGCGACATAAAAGGCTTCGTGCAGAATGCGCGGCAGGTCCGCGATGTTCTTCACGAGATAATTGTGCTTCGTGCAGTGGCGGGTGATGCCGACCGTGTCGCATTCCTGAAAGGCGTCGGAGCCGATGAGATGCGTCGGCACCTGGCCGGTGATGCAGACCACGGGGATCGAGTCCATCAGCGCGTCGGTCAGGCCCGTCACCGTATTGGTGGCGCCGGGGCCGGAGGTGACGAGCAGCACGCCGACCTTGCCCGACGAGCGCGCATAGCCCTCGGCCGCATGGGCCGCGCCCTGCTCGTGACGCACGAGAATGTGCTTCACCTTCTCCTGGTGGAAGAGCACGTCATAGATCGGAAGGACGGCGCCGCCCGGATAGCCGAAAATAATCTCGACGCCCTGATCCTTCAGGGCTTCGACCACCATTTCTGCGCCGGTCATTTCCTTCGACATGGTCTTCGTTCCGATCTTCACTTCCTGCGGCGGGCGAATTCACTGGAGAAGCGGCCGCGCCTCGGGCAACAAAAAAGGCCCTCTCGGGGCCTTGGGTCAAGCGCCATCGGCGGAAGCTGGGGCTATCCCCGCTCCGTCTCCGGCGCCGTTTCTACTACGAGAAGACCGCGCATTGCGCCCCGCTTATCCTTGATGCGCAGACGTTACGGGAGGCGGGGGCGAGAATCAAGCGGCCCGCCCCTCAAAAATGAGGCCGATTCACGACCCGCCAGGGCGAGGCGGGCCGGGACGAAGCGGCCGGCTCACGCCCCTTCGGCCGCCAGCGCCTTCTCGACCGCCGGGTCCGCGGCCATCATGTCGTGATGCGCCCGCACGGCGGGAAAGGCCGAAAGACCGTCGTCGAGGAGCGTCTGCGCCCAGCGCTCCATCGGGAAAACATAGGCGTCGAGATAGCTGCGCCTGTCGCCGAGGAAAAAGCGCCTGCCCGTCAGATGCGCATCGACGAGCCGGAATTTCTTGTGCGCCAGCGCCTTGGCGGCCTCGCGGATGTCGTCGAAGGCCTCCTTCTCCCGCGCCCGCGTATAGCGATTGGGGACGAAGAGCGGGAAGAAGGCCGGATGCAGGTCGCCGGTGATGAAGAAGCTCCAGCGGTCGGCTTCCGCCTGCTCCCTCTCCCCGCCCTCGATCCCGAGCCCCGCCTGCGGATGGCGCCGGGCGAGATAGCGCAGGATCGCCGCGTCCTGGGTGAGAATCCAGCCCTCGCCCGTATCGAGCGCCGGCACGGCCCCGGCCGGATTGATCTTCAGATAGTCCTTGTCGCCGAACTCCACTTCTTTCGTGGCGTAAGGCGCGCCGATCCATTCGAGCGCGATATGCGCCGCGAGCGAGCAGGCGCCGGGATGGTAGTAGAGCGTGAGCATGGCGGGGGCTCCCTTTCAAAGTTGCGCCCGACCCCACATAGCGCGCCGAGGCGGCCGCGCTTCGCCCTAACGCTTCGCCTTCGCCACCGCCGCAGCCATCACGCCCTCGACCGCGCCCTCCAGCACCGTCGCCGGATCGGCGGTGCGCGCCGGATCGAAATGGCCGGAAATGGTCAGCATGGCGACGCCATGGGCGACGGCCCAGATTTGCAGCGCCACATGGCGCGCGCCCTGCGCCGCGGCGCCCGCCTGCTGGAGCCAGGCGACGACCGCCCGCCACAAGATTTCGAGCGCATGATCGGCCGCGCCGCCGGCCTGCGGATCGGCGAGCGTCGCCGCCTGCCCGAACATCGCCGCGTAAAGCCCCGTCTCCTCGCGGGCGAAGGCGAGATAGGCCCTGCACATGGCGCGCATCGCCGCCTGCGCGTCGGGGCGGCCGTCGTCCCAGGCGGCCTCGATCTTCTCGCCGAAGGTCTCGAACCCCTGCCGGGCGATTTCGGAAAGCAGCGCGTCCCGGCCGGAAAAATGCCGATAGGGCGCGGCGGACGTGACGCCGGCGCGGCGGGCGGCCTCGGTGAGCGTCAGGGCCGAGGGACCGCCCTCGGCCAGAAGCTCGACGCCCGCGTCGACCAGCGCCTGTCTGAGCGAACCGTGATGATAGCCGCGCTTCACATGCATCGGTTCGCCCGGCAGGTGGATCAGCCGGCGAGCTTCGCCATCAGCGCGTCGGAGATCTCGAAATTGGCGTAGACGTTCTGCACGTCGTCATTGTCCTCGAGCGCGCCGACGAGCTTCAGGATCTTCTCGCCCGCCTCGTCGTCGACCTTGATGGAGTTCTGCGGGCGCCAGACGAGGGCCGCCTTCTTCGGCTCGCCGAATTTCTCCTCCAGCGCCTTGGCGACGTCGCGCAGGCTCTCGACCGAGGTGATGACCTCGTGGGACTCGTCGGTGGTGGAGACGTCGTCGGCGCCCCCCTCGATCGCCGCTTCCATCATCTGGTCTTCGGTCGCGACCTTCTTGTCGAACTCGACGAGGCCGACGCGGTCGAACATGAAGGAGACCGCGCCCGTTTCGGCGAGCGCGCCGCCCGCCTTGGTGAAATAGGACCGCACTTCGCCCGCCGTGCGATTGCGATTGTCGGTCAGGGCCTCGATGATGACGGCGACGCCGCCCGGCGCATAGCCCTCGTAACGCACTTCGTCATAATTCTCGGCGTCGGCGCCGGAGGCTTTCTTGATTGCGCGCTCGATATTGTCTTTCGGCATGTTCTCGGCCTTGGCGGCGAGAACGGCGGCGCGAAGCCTCGCGTTCATGTTGGGATCGGGCAGGCCCATCTTGGCGGCGACGGTGATTTCGCGGGCAAGCTTGGAGAAGAGCTTGGAGCGGATCGCATCCTGCTTGCCCTTCTTGTGCATAATGTTCTTGAACTGACTATGCCCGGCCATCGTGTCTTGCCCTTTGGTCCTTCTCTCCTCGCCGCAACTGGCGCCCGGGCGTCTATAACCCCCGCGGGGCCGGAAATAAAGAAAGGCGCTTTCATGAGCCCGAAGGGCGACGAAAACACTCCCCCCGGGCATCCCGCTCATCCGCTGCGCCGCCACGAGCCCTTGCCGGAGCAGCGGCCCAAGCCGGTCCAGGAGGACCCCCAGGCGGCGGCGCGCGTGGCGGCCCTGCTCGCGAGTCCGGCCTATCGCGAGGCCGATTCGGATTTCGACTTTCTGGCGAGCGACGATGCGCGGGGCCCGAGGCTCGAGCTCGACTATCTCAAGGCCGAGCTTTTGCTGCGCGCCCATGGCGTCACCGACGCCATCGTCGTCTTCGGCTCCACCCGCATCGTCGAGCCGAAAGCGGCGCAGGCGCGTCTCGACGCGGCGCGGGCGGCGGCGGCGGCCGCGCCCGATGACGCGCAGGCGGCCCGGCGCGTGGCGGTCGCCGAGCGCATCGCCGACAAGGCGCGCTTTTACGACATCGCCCGGGAGTTCGGGCGAATCGTGGGCGCCTCGGGCCAATTGCCGGACGGGCGTCGGCTCGCGGTCGTCACCGGCGGCGGCCCCGGCATCATGGAGGCGGCGAACCGCGGCGCCTATGACGTCGGCGCCGAGACCGCGGGCTTCAACATCACCCTGCCGCACGAACAGTTCCCGAACCCCTATCTGACGCCCGAGCTTTGTTTTCGCTTTCATTACTTCGCCATGCGCAAGCTGCATTTCGTCTTGCGGGCGCGGGCGCTCGTCGCCTTTCCGGGCGGGTTTGGCACGCTCGATGAACTCTTCGAGACGCTCACCCTCGCCCAGACCCGCGTCATGAAGCCCTTGCCGATCATCCTCGTCGGCGAAGCCTATTGGCGACGCGTCTTCGACCCGGATTTCCTCGTCGAGGAAGGGGTCATCGCGCCGGAAGACCGCGATCTCTTCTGGTATGCGGAGACCGCGCGCGAAATCTGGGAAGGCATCTTGCGCTGGCGACAAAAGGCCGGCGATCCGCTTTTGTGAAAAAGCGGCGGCGCAAAAAAGCGCAGATGTGGCTTATTGCAGGGGTCGGTCCCGCCGCCTATCTGACAGGCTGCGGCGGAGCGCCGCTTCATTGATTGGAGGATTCTCAAATGAGCTGGTTCAAGGGAATCGTGGGCGGCGCCATTGGCGCAGAGGCTCTGAGCCTCATCAAGGATTACGTCGAGAAGGAAGGCGGCCTCGACGCCGTCGTCAAGAAATTCAAGGAGGGCGGCTACAAGAGACAGATCGAGTCCTGGGTCTCGACCGGCAAGAACGAGGCCATCAGCTCGATCGAAGTCGGCCAGGCGGTCGGCGTCGATAAGCTCAAGAAGCTCGCGGAATCGGCCGGGATCGACCTCAACAAGGCGCGCGACCTTCTCGCCGAGTATCTGCCCGTCGCCATCGACAAGGCGACGCCGGAAGGCAAGCTCCCGGCCCCCGAGAAGGAACAGAAGAAATCTCTTTACTGACCTCGCCTTCCGCTTGAAGACGCGCGGCCGCCGGGGCTTCCGGCGGCTTTTTCTTTTCCGGCTGGCTCTGGCCGGGCCGCAGGCCAGGCTGCCGCCCATGCCGCCGCCCCGGCTTGCCTCTCCGGGGCCTTTTCAGTAGAGCCTTCGACCGAACCGTCGGACCAAGGAAGATTGATGACCAAGCGCGCGCTTGTGACTGGCGTTACGGGGCAGGATGGCGCCTATCTCTCGCAATTTCTGCTCGACAAGGGTTACGAGGTGCATGGCGTCGTCCGCCGCTCGTCGCATCGCGGGGTCGAGGACCACCGGCTGCGCTGGCTCGGGATCAGCGGCAGGGTCCATCTGCACGACGCGGATCTGACGGACCTCTCGAGCCTGCTGCGCACCGTGCAGGACGTGCGGCCGGACGAAATCTACAATCTCGCCGCCCAGTCCTATGTCGCCTCCTCCTGGCGCCAGCCGATCCTGACCGCCAATGTCACGGCCGTGGGCGTGACCAATGTGCTCGAGGCCATGCGGCTCGGCGCGCCCGGCGCGCGCTTCTATCAGGCGTCGTCCTCGGAAATGTACGGCCTCATCCAGGAGCCGATGCAGAGCGAGAAGACGCCCTTCTATCCGCGCTCGCCTTACGCCGTCGCCAAGCTCTACGGCCACTGGATCACGGTCAATTACCGGGAGAGCTTCGGCCTGCACGCTTCTTCCGGCATTCTCTTCAATCACGAAAGCCCGCTGCGCGGCGTCGAATTCGTCACCCGCAAGGTCACGCATGGCGTGGCCCAGATCAAACTGGGCAAGGCGAATGAATTGCGGCTCGGCAATATCGACGCCAAGCGCGACTGGGGCCACGCCAAGGATTACGTCCGGGCCATGTGGCTGATGCTCCAGCAGGAGACGCCCGACGATTATGTGGTGGCGACGGGCGTGACGACGACGGTGCGCGACATGTGCCGGATCGCCTTCGACCACGCCGGCCTCGACATGGGGAAACATCTCGTCATCGACCCGGCCTTCTACCGGCCGGCGGAGGTCGACGTGCTGCTCGGCGATTCCACCAAGGCGCGCAATGCCCTGGGCTGGACGCCCGAGATCATGCTCGACGAGATGATTCGCGAGATGGTGGACGCCGACCTCGAGCGGCTGCGGCGCGAAGCCTGAAATCTGCGGGAGGGCGCGGCATGGCGGCCTATGAGCGCATCTTGCTGACGGGCGGCGCCGGCTTCGTCGGCGCGCATCTCGCCGCACGGCTCGCCGACGCCTATCCCGACGCGCGCCGCGTCGTGTTGGTGCGGCCGGGCGAAAGCGGCGCGCATCCAGCTTTTTCCTGCGCCGTCGCCGACCTTCTCGACGAGGACGCGATTGACCGGCTCATCGCCGATCTTGCGCCCGATCTCGTCCTGCATCTTGCCGGGCAGGCCTCGATCGGTCAGTCGGCCGGCGCGCCGGAGCAGACCTGGCGGGTCAATTTCCACGGCGCCTTCGGCCTCGCGGCGGCGGTCGCCCGCCACGCGCCGCGGGCGGTGGTGCTGTTTTCGTCCACGGCGGCGGCCTATGGCGCGAGCTTTCGCGACGGCGTGCTGACCGAAGACGCGCCCCTGCGCCCGATGGACGTCTACAGCCGCTCCAAGGCGGCCGCCGAAAGCGCCATGGCGGACGTTTTGGGGCCCGAAGCGCGGCTCGTGATCGCGCGGCCCGTCAACCATTCGGGACCCGGCCAGCGCAACCGCAGTTTCGTGCTCGCCTCCTTCGCAGCGCAGATCGCCGCGATCGAAGCCGGAAAGGCCGGGCCGCGTATGAAGGTCGGCGATCTCTCCAAGGCCCGCGACTTTCTCGACGTGCGTGACGTGGTCGACGCCTATATGCGGCTCGTGGCGCGGGCGCGCGATCTCCCCGAGCGAGTCTCGATCTTCAACATCGGCTCCGGCGAGGCGCTGACCATCGCCTCGCTTCTCGAGACGCTGCGCGGCATGTCCCGGCGGCCCTTCGATGTCGAAGTCGATCCGGCGCTGCTGCGCCCGTCCGCGACCGACATCGCCTGCGTCGCCTGCGACGCGTCGCGGCTGGCCGCCGCCACGGGCTGGCGGCCGCGCCATTCCATCGAGGACACGCTGTGCGCACTGCTCAACGAATGGCGCGCCGAAATTGCCCGGACGCCGTCGTGACCGGCGCAAACCCTCCCGAGGATCGGCGCGCGCGCATCCGCCTGCTCGAATTCCAGCTCGAGCATTTGCGCCGCGAGGCCCTGCATCTCACCCATGAGCGGCACCGGCTGACCTATTCCATCGCCGGCCGCATCTACGACGTCCTGCGCCCCCTCGAGCGCCGGATCGCGGAGGCGGGCGCCCGCTTCGCCGCGCCGTTCCGAAAGAGAAAGCCTGAAGCCGCCGCGCCCGCCGCTTCCCCGCCCCCTCCCGCGCAGCCGGTCGCCGCGGCGGCGGCGATCCCGGCCCGGCGGCTGCTCCTCGACGTGACGACCACGGCGAAATTCGACGGCGGCACCGGCATTCAGCGCGTCGTGAAGGAAATCGCCCGCGCCTGCCATTCGGGCGCCCGCTTCGACATTCCCGCGCGCGCCGTGCGCTGCGAGGGTGGCCGGCTCTATACGGCGAACGCCTTCACGGCCCGCCTCGGCGGCGCGGAAACGGGGCCGGACGAGGAAATCGACATCGAGCCCGGCGACCGCTTCCTCACCCTCGCCGACAGCTGGAACGCCTTCGACGAGCTCGCCCCGCTCTTCGGCCGCATCCGGACGGGGGGCGGCGAGATCGTCACCTGCATCTTCGATCTCATCCCCGAATTGCATCCTTACGCCTGCCACGAGGCGACGCCGCCGCGCTATCGCGCCTGGCTGCGCCGGGCGCTCCTCGAAAGCGACGCCTTTCTGGCGATTTCGCGAACGGTCGCGGAGGAGCTCGCGGCTTTCGTGGCGGAAAACCGTCTGTCGCACCGGCCGGGCCTGAAGATTGGCTGGTTCCAGTGCGGCGCCGATCTCGCCGCGCCGCCTGCCGAAAATCCCCGCCAAAAGATCGCGGCGGCCGTCGCGGGAGAGACGCCCACATTTCTGATGGTCGGCACCATCGAGCCACGCAAGGGCCACCGCATCGCGCTTCAGGCGTTCGAGGCGCTCTGGGCGAAGGGCGTCGAAGCGCGCCTCGTCATCGTCGGACGGCGCGGCTGGCTGGAGGAGGCGATCGTCGCCGAGATCACGGACCACGCCGAGCGTGGCCGACGTCTGTTCTGGTTCGACGACGCCGACGACGGGGAGCTTTCCTATCTTTATGACCACAGCCGCGCGCTGATCCTGCCCTCCTACGCCGAAGGCTTCGGCCTGCCCATCGTGGAGGCGGCGCTGCGCGGCCGCGCCGTCATTTGCAGCGACATTCCGGTGTTTCGCGAGGTCGGGCGCGAGGGCGCGCTCTACTTCCGCGTCAACGACCCGGCCGCTCTCGCGGCGGAGATCGAGGATTTTCTCACCGGCTTGCGCCAGCCCGATCCGGCGCGGGCGCTGCGGGTTTCATGGGCCGAGGCGGCGCGCCGCATCGTCGAGACCATCGCCCGCGACGATTGGCTGACCCGGCTCCCCTGAGGCCGCCGCGCCGCATGTTCGACCTGGCGGTTTCCGCCCCGCGCCAAAGCGTGTTAGACAGGCGACAATCGGTCGCGCTTTCGAGGATTGTCCCCGGGGCGGCGGCTTTTCGCTTGTTTTGCGGCAGCCCAACGCGCGCCGCCATCAGAGGACAGATCGAAAATGGCGCTCAATATTCCGCTCGTAAACGACCAGACGTCGCGGACCGTCCTCAAAATGCTCAATCTCGAGGCGTCGCAGCTGTCGCTGCCCGAGTCGCAGCAACTGCTGAAGGGCGGGCTCGCCGCCTATGTCGTGCTCCAGGCCGGGGCGCAATTTTTCTCGCATTCGATCGTCGTGAGCATCTTCTACGGCGTGGCCAGCGCCGCCGTGCTCTATGGCGCGACCTTCTATCTGCTGCGCTATCTCGGGCAGGAGCAGAAATTCGTCAAAACCCTCACGGCCATGGCGATCATGGGCGCCATCGCCGCCCTCGCCTATATCATCCTGCACCTGATCGTGGGCGTCGCCTTGCCGCCGCCGTTGCCGACCGAGCGTCTGGCCCGTTTCCTGCTGTTCCCGATCATCGTCTGGGTCGCGTTCATGTACGCCTTCCTGCTGCGCCATGTGTCGCTGCGGCCCATTCCCGCCTTCGTGACGGCGGCGCTCTATGTGATCGCGATCGAGGTCGTGCTTGCAGCGATAAAGTTCTGAAACAAAATCGACTGTCTGGACTTGAGCTTAGCCGGCGCTCACGCATGGGCGCCGGCGATGGAACCTTCAACCTTTTCAGAGCATTAAGTCCACATTAAGTATAATCGCTCACTCTTCCTTCATCGTCGCCCCCGCCGCCGCGCGGGTCGGCGTCAGCAAGGAAGAGACCATGTTCCCCCAGTTCCCGCGCGCCCGCGCGGCGTTCCTCGCCGCCCTCCTCAGCGTCTCCGCGCAGACGGCCCGAGCCGCCGATCTCTTCGACCTCCCCGAGGCGCCGGAGCTGCCGGAAGGCCCTGTCGAATGGGGGTCGAACTGGTATCTGCGCGGCGATGTGGGTTTTCAGGAGGTGCGCCTTCCGGCCCTCTCGGGCGCGTTCCAGGCCCTCGGCCGTCAGGACATCATTTCGGGTGGCCTCGGCGGCGGCTATCAGTTCAATGACTGGCTGCGCGCCGACGTCACCATCGACCGCAGCGTTTTCCGCAAGACGCGCATGACGGGCCAGTTCTGGTGCCCCACCGAGTTGCGCGGCCTCGTCGACCAGGCCACAGGTTTCAATGTTGGCATTTATGCCGACCCGAACAGTATTTGTTCGCAATACAGCTCCGCATCCCTGAACCGCACAAGCGTGCTCGCCAACGCCTATTTCGACATCGCCCATGTCTGGGGCTTCACGCCCTACATCGGCGCGGGCGTGGGCATGACCTATAATTCCGGCTCGTCGAGCGTGGCCTATCTGCGCAATAGCGACAGCGGGCTATGGGCGCCCAATCTGACGCTGCCCGAAGGACAGGTTCCTCTGTGGATTTACGCCGACGGCGCGCCCTTCCCGATCCAGCTCCCCTTCGCCCAGACCAACTGGAACTTCACGCAGACCAAAAGCTCCTGGCAGTTCGCCTGGAATCTCATGGCGGGCGTCAGCTATGACCTTTCCCGGAATTTCAAGGTCGACGTCGGCTATCGCTATCTGAACGCGGGGAAATATACGGGTCTTCCGGCCTATGCCGCCAATGGCGTCTATATCGCGCCGCAAACCAGGGACATCACGTCCCACGAGCTGCGCGTCGGCTTTCGCATAACGACGAACTGAGGCCAAAGGGCCTCGCGCGCCCCTGTTTATTTGTCCAAGGGGGTGTTAGGAAGCCCGCGCTTTCCCTTTTCGGCCGCCCGGCCCTTCACGGCGCGGCTTCCAGCGCGGGTTTTTTCTCATGTCAGCTTCCCTCGACGTTCTGGGCATCGGCAACGCGATCGTCGACACGATTTCTCGCGCCGAGGACGACGTTCTCGTCTCGGCCGGCCTCGTCAAGGGCTCCATGGCGCTCGTGGACGAGGCGCGCGCCGACCAGCTCTATGAGCTGATGGGACCGACCACCGTGATTTCGGGCGGCTCGGCCGCCAATACGATGGCCGGCGTCGCGAGCCTCGGCGGCCGCGTGGGCTTCGTCGGCAAGGTCAAGGAAGACGCGGCGGGCCGCGAATTCACCCATGACATTCGCAAGGCGGGCGTCGCCTTCGACACGCCGCCCGCGACGGACGGCGCGGCCACGGCCCGCTGCCTGATCTTCGTCACGCCGGATGGCCAGCGCACCATGAACACTTTCCTCGGCGCCTGTCAGGCGCTGGGGCCGGCGGACATCGACGAGAAGGCGGTCGCCTCGGCGAGCGTTCTCTACATGGAGGGCTATCTCTGGGATCCGCCGGGCGCCAAGGAGGCCTTTCTGCGCGCCGCCAAGGTCTCGCGCGCCAACGGCCGCAAGGTGGCGTTGACCCTCTCCGACAGCTTCTGCGTCGGCCGCTATCGTGGAGAATTCCTCTCGCTCATTCGCGACCGCGTGGTGGATATTCTCTTCGCCAACGAGAGCGAATTGCACGCGCTCTATGAGACGGCCGATTTCGACACGGCGATCGCGGCGCTGCGCGCCGAGACCGGCCTCATCGGCGTCGTCACGCGCTCGGAAAAGGGCTGCGTGGTCGCCACGGGCGACAGCCTGATCGCGGCGCCGGCCTTCCCGGTCGACGAGGTCGTCGACACGACCGGCGCGGGCGATCTCTTCGCGGCGGGCTTCCTCACCGGCTACGCCAGGGGCCTGCCGCATGAGAAGAGCGCGGCGCTCGGCGCCCTCGCCGCCGCCGAAATCATCTCTCACGTCGGCGCGCGGCCGCAGAAAAATCTGCTCCAGCTCGCCCGCGACAACGGCGTTCTCGCCTGATTTTACCGGGAGGAAGAAAATGCGCATGGTCACGAAGACGTTCGCCGCCGCTCTCATCGCCGCCGCGGGCCTCGCCCTCGCGCCGGCCAGCCTGCGCGCCGAGCCGGAGACGACGCTCACCGCCGACGGCCTGAAATATATCGACGTGAAGCCCGGAACGGGCGCTTCGCCGAAGGTCGGCCAGACCGTCGTCGTGCACTATACCGGCTGGCTCTATGTGAACGGCGCCAAGGGCAAGAAATTCGACAGCTCGCGCGATCGCGGCGAGCCCTTCGACTTCCCGCTCGGCATGGGCCAGGTGATCAAGGGCTGGGACGAGGGCGTCGAGACGATGAAAGTGGGCGGCAAGCGCACGCTCATCATTCCCCCCGAACTCGGCTATGGCGCGCGCGCCATGGGCAACGCCATCCCCGCCAACAGCTGGCTGATCTTCGACGTCGAACTGCTCGGCGTGAAGTAAACAACCGCACAAACGCCGATCGCGAGCGCTCCCTCCCCCGTGCGGGGAGGGCCGGGGTGGGGGAAGGCTGCATCGGCGGCGCCGAAGGCAAGGGAGACCCGCCATGACTCCGATCTGGGCGCAGGCCGCGCTGGTGTTCGGGCTCGCGCTCCTCGCGGGCCTCGCGGCGCATCGGTTCCGCCTCTCGACCGCGCTGGTCGAGATCGTCGTCGGCCTCTCGGCGCGCGCCGTTCTGGGCCTCGTCGGCTATGAGGGCGTCTTCGCCGTTCAGGAGCCCTGGGTGAAGACCCTGGCCGGAATCGGCGCCATTCTCCTGACCTTCCTGGCCGGGGCGGAACTCGATCCCGTCGTCTTCCGGCGCCAGTGGAAGGAGGCGGCCGCCATCGGCGCCGCGAGCTTCCTCGTCCCTTCCGTCGCCTGCTGGGCGGCGGCGCATTATCTGCTCGGCTGGGAGTCGCCGCCCGCGCTCCTCGCCGGCATCGCGCTCGCCGCCACCTCCGTCGCCGTCGTCTATACGGTGATGATGGAATATGGCTTCAACCGCACGGATTATGGCAAGACGATCCTCGCCGCCTGCTTCATCACCGATCTCGGCACGGTGGTGACGCTCGGCCTCGTCTTCGCGCCTTTCACCTGGAAGACGCTGCTCTTCGCCGCCGCCCTCGCGGGGGCCTTCGTTACTCTGCCGAAACTCGCGCCTGTCGCCTTCGCCCGCTTCGGCGGAAGACCTTCCGAATTCGAGGCGAAATTCCTGCTCTTCACGTTGATGGGCCTGGGGGCGCTCGCGACTTGGGCGGGGAGCGAGGCGGTGCTGCCCGCCTATCTCATCGGCATGGCGCTGGCGGGGAGCGTCGGCCGGGACAGCGCCCTCATCCGGCGCCTGCGCAGCATCACGATCGGCCTGCTGACGCCCTTCTATTTCATCCGCGCGGGCTATTTCGTCTCGGCGCCGGCGGTGCTCGCGGCGCCGCTCGGCGTGCTGGTCCTTCTCGCCGTCGAGATGGCCGCCAAGATCGCGAGCGTCTACCCCGTGGCGCGCCGCTTCGACGCCCCGCACAGGGACGCCATGTATACGACGCTACTGATGGCCTCGGGCCTGACCTTCGGCACCATTTCCGCGCTCTTCGGCCTCTCCAACGGGATCATCGACCAGGGGCAATATTCGACGCTCGTCGCCGCCATCATCGGCACGGCGGTGATCCCGACGCTCATCGCCAACCGCTATTTCCTGCCGCGCCATCTGCTGCCGCCGGACGAAAGCGGTCCGACGCGGGAAGAGCAGGTGGAGAAGGCGCTCGAAACCTCCGACGTGCGGTCTTGAGGCCGCGCGTCCTCACGGCTGCTCCATCAGCTCCTCGGCCTCGAGCTCGACGAGCGTCGATTCCGCTTCCGGCTTGGCGAGCCGCGCCGGACGGGCGAGCCAGATGATCCCCGCAAGGAAGACGAAGACGAGGGCCCCGAAATAAAAGGCGTCGTCGAGGGCGAGCAGCAGCGACTGCTGGCGCATCAGACGTGAGACCTGGAGCCTCGAGACGGCCTCGCTCATGCCGAGACCTTGCAGCTTGTCCATCAGCGCGCCGAGCACGTCGAGCGAGGGGAAGCGGCGCCCGCCCAACTGGTCCGCCATGCCGAGCTGATGAAAGGGCGCGCGGCGGAACTGCACCACCGCCTGCGAGGTGATGCCATAGGCGCCGAAGGCCGTGCGCAGCATGGCAAGCTCCTCCGCCGCGCGAATGAGCTTGCCTCCCGCAAGGCCCTGCACGGCGATCGCGGCCGGGGGCGCGAAGAAGGTCGCGAGGAAGAAGCCGAAAAAGAGCATTGGCGGCGTGATCTGGTCGAAGGAGGCGACCTTGTCATATTCGCCGAGCCAGGTCAGCGTCACGGCGAAGCCGATGAAATTGAGGCTTGCGAGATAGCGCAGCTCGATGTGCCTGGTGAGCACATGCACGACCGAGACGAGCGGCGCCGCGAAGACCGCCATGACGAGATAGACGAGCCCCGCGAGCGAGGAGGTGTAGCCGAGCAGCGTCTGCAATTGGCCGATGAAGACCGACAGCGTGCCCTGAATGACGAGAAAGCCCGCGACCGAGCAGAAGGTCGCGATCGCGTAATTGCGGTGACGGAAGAGCCTGACGTCGAGCGCGGGATTGCGCTCGCCGAGCTCCCACAGGATGAAGGCCGGGAAGGCGACGATCACGACGACGAGGAGGCCGCCCAGAATCGGCGAGCCGAACCAGTCGAAATCATTGCCCTGATTGAGGATGGTCTGCACGCCGACGAGCGTGACCGCGATGAGCAGGAAGCCCACCGTATCGAAGCGCACGATCTTGCGCCGGAAGGGGCGCCCGTAAAGCAGCGCGACGACGACTCCGGCGATGGGCAGACCGAGAATGATGTTCGAGTAGAACAGCATCCGCCAGTCGAGATATTCCGCCCAGAAGCCGCCCATGAAGACGCCGAGCGTGAAGGGCGCCATGCTGAGCACGGCCCACCAGGCGACGCCATAGACGCGATGTTTGTCGGGAAGCTCGGTGAGCATGAGCGCCTGGCCGAGGGGCAGGATGACGCCGCCGGCCAGTCCGAGCAGAAAACGCATGGGCACGAAGACCCAGATGGTGTCGCTCGTGGCGCAGGCGAAGGAGAAGACCGCATAGGCGACAAAGGCCCAGCAATAGACCCGATAGTCGCCGAAGCGCCCGGCGAACCAGCGCGACAGCGGCAGGCCGAGAACGATGCCCATCATGTGGTCGGTCGTTCCCCAGGTGCCGAAGCTCGGGTTCACGCCCTGAAGGCTCCCGGCCGCATAGGGCACGAGCACGGTGTAGCCCGGCACATTGGAGAGGGCGATGACATTGCCGACGGCGAGGGCGATGTTGAACAGAAGGAAGCGCCAGCCCGTCAGCCGGTCGTCGAGTTCGGGCATCAGCGGCGCCTCCCGGGCCGGGCCGCGACCAAATGGCGTGTTGATTCACTCAGGTTCGTCACGACAGACTCCGGACGTTGCTCGTCAAACAGGAGTCATCGGCCCCGCGGGCGGTTACAAGGCGAACCCCATCGCCTGCGGCGAGTTTAGCGCGCGAATCCCGGGGGCTGTCAACCGCGGCCTTTTACCTTCGAAGAGGCTTTTTACCTGACTGGCGCCGTGGAAGGGGCTTTCCCGAAGGCGTCGCGCAGGCCATCATCCTCTCTGCAAGGGCGCGTCGCGGCGCCGCAAAAAGCGCAGGGTCGACGGTTCCTCATGACGGCAAAGAACGGGCGGGCGGAAACGAGCGACATCGACGCGATCGTCGCGGCCCGCCATGGCGATCCCTTCGCCGTGCTCGGCCTTCACGAGACGCCCGCTGGCTTCGTCATCCGCGCCTTCGTTCCCGGCGCGCAAAGCCTCGTCGCAGAGACGCCGGACGGGCGCGAGATCGCCACGCTCGCGCGCATTCATGAGGCGGGCGTCTTCGAGGGGCTGACGCCGCTCGAGGCGCGCGCGCCTTATATGCTCGCCGCAGAGAATGAGGCGGGCGCCTGGCGCTTTCTCGATCCTTACGCCTTCCCGCCCGTTCTCGGGCCCATGGACGACCATCTTCTGGTCGCCGGCGAGCATCGGAAGCTCTATGAGCGGCTCGGCGCGCAGGTCCTTGTGCACGAGGGCGTCGAGGGGACCCATTTCGCCGTCTGGGCGCCCAACGCCCGGCGCGTCTCGGTCGTCGGTGACTTCAACCAGTGGGACGGGCGCCGCGCGCAGATGCGCAAGCGCGTCGACAGCGGCGTGTGGGAAATCTTCCTCCCCGGCGTCGGACCCGGCGCGGCGTATAAATATGAAATCCTCGGGCGAGACGGGGCGCTGCTGCCGCTCAAGGCCGATCCGCTCGGCTTCGAGGCGGAGCTGCGGCCCTCCACCGCCTCGGTCGTGGCCTCGAATGCGCCTTACGAGTGGGGCGACGCGGACCATATGCGCGCGCGCGCTGAGCGCGATCCGCGCCGCGCGCCCATGTCGATCTACGAAGTTCATCTCGCGTCCTGGCGCAAGGCCGAGGGCTGGCGCTTCCTCACCTATGACGAGCTCGCCGATCAGCTCGTGCCTTATGTGGCCGACATGGGCTTCACTCATATCGAGCTTTTGCCCGTGAGCGAGCATCCGCTCGACGCTTCCTGGGGCTATCAGCCGATCGGGCTTTATGCGCCGACGCGCCGCCACGGCGACGCGGCAGGCTTCCGGCGCTTCGTCGACCGCGCCCACCGGGCCGGGCTATCGGTTATTCTCGACTGGGTGCCGGCGCATTTCCCGACCGACGAACATGGTCTCGCGCGCTTCGATGGCGGCCCGCTCTACGAACACCCCGATCCGCGCCGCGGCTTTCATCCCGACTGGAGCACGGCGATCTACGACTACGGGCGCCGCGAGGTCGCGAACTTCCTGATCGCCAATGCGCTTTACTGGCTCGACCGCTTCCACATCGACGGGCTGCGCGTCGACGCCGTCGCCTCCATGCTCTATCTCGATTATTCGCGGAAAGCGGGCGAATGGGCGCCCAACCCCGACGGCTCCAACGACAATCGCGACGCCATGGGCTTTCTTCGAAGGTTCAACGAGCTCGTTTATGGTCTTCACCCCGGTGTCGTGACGATTGCGGAAGAATCCACGGCCTGGGCCGGGGTCACGCTGCCGACCTCCTCGGGCGGCCTCGGCTTCGGCTTCAAATGGAACATGGGCTGGATGAACGACACGCTGCGCTACATGTCGTCCGATCCCGTCTATCGCAAATGGCGCCACAATGAGCTGACCTTCGGCCTGCTCTACGCCTTCGCGGAGAATTTCGTGCTGCCGCTCTCCCATGACGAAGTCGTGCACGGCAAGGGCTCGATCGTGAGCAAGATGCCCGGCGACGACTGGCGGCGTTTCGCGGGCGCGCGCGCCTATTACGGCTTCATGTGGGGGCATCCCGGCAAGAAGCTTCTGTTCATGGGCCAGGAGTTCGGCCAGACGCGGGAATGGGATTACGCCGCGCAACTGGACTGGGGCCTGCTCGAACATGCGCCGCACAGGGGCTTGCAGGCTTATGTGCGCGACCTCAATCGCCTCTATCGCAGCCGCGCCGCGCTCCATGCGCGCGATTGCGAGAGCGAGGGCTTCCAGTGGGTCGTGGTGGACGACGCCGACAATTCGGTTTTCGCCTTTCTGCGCTTTGGCGAGGATCGCGCGCGGCCGATCCTCGTCGTCTCCAACTTCACGCCCGTGCCGCGCCCCGCCTATCGGCTCGGCCTGCCTGGCGCCGGGCGGTGGCGGGAAATCCTCAACTCCGATGCTGTGGTCTACGGCGGCTCGGGCGTCGGCAATCTCGGCGGGATCGAGGCGCGCGCCGAGGGCTTCGCGGGCTTTCCGGCCTGCGCCGATCTGACGATTCCGCCCCTCGCCACATTGTTCTTCGAACCCGACGATGGTCTCTCATGACGCTCTTGATCGAACAGGACGGATCTCATGGCCGCCTATGACAATGCGCCGCTCGCGCGCTACGCCATGGCCTATGTGCTCGCGGGCGGCCGCGGCTCGCGGCTGATGGAACTGACGGACCGGCGCGCCAAGCCCGCCGTCTATTTTGGCGGCAAGTCCCGCATCATCGACTTCGCGCTCTCGAACGCGCTCAATTCCGGCATCCGCCGCATTTGCGTCGCGACGCAATACAAGGCGCACAGCCTCATTCGCCATTTGCAGCGCGGCTGGAGCTTCTTTCGCACCGAGCGCAACGAAAGCTTCGACATTCTCCCCGCGAGCCAGCGCGTCTCCGAGGATCACTGGTATCTCGGCACGGCCGACGCGGTTTTCCAAAATCTCGACATCGTCGAGAGCTACGACCCGAGATACATCGTGCTGCTCGCCGGCGATCACATCTACAAGATGGATTACGAACACATGCTGCAACAGCATGTGGAGCAGGGCGCCGATGTGACGGTCGGCTGCCTCGAAGTGCCGCGCAGCGAAGCGTCGGGCTTCGGGGTCATGCGTGTCGATCACGGCGACCGCATCGTCGAGTTTCACGAAAAACCGGTCGATCCGCCGGCCATGCCCGGCCATCCCGACCGCTCGCTCGTGAGCATGGGCATCTATGTCTTCGAGGCGAAATTTCTCTACGACCAATTGCGCCGCGACGCGGAGGACGCCAGTTCGACGCATGACTTCGGCAAGGACATCATCCCCTATATCGTGAAGCACGGCAAAGCGGTCGCGCATCACTTCTCGCGCTCCTGCGTGCGCGCGGCGAGCGAGCAGCACGCCTATTGGCGCGACGTCGGCACCGTCGACGCCTATTGGGCGGCGAATATCGATCTGACCGATTTCACGCCGCAGCTCGATCTCTATGACCGCAATTGGCCGATCTGGACCTATGCGGAAATCACGCCGCCCGCGAAATTCGTGCACGATCAGGTGGGCCGGCGCGGACAGGCTTTGTCTTCGCTCGTCTCGGGGGGCTGCATCGTCTCGGGCTCCACGCTGCGCCGCTCGCTTCTCTTTACGGGCGTCAGGGTCAATTCCTACGCCACGGTCGAGAACGCCGTGATCCTTCCTTATGTCGACATCGGCCGCTCGTCGCGGCTCGCCAATGTCGTCGTGGATCGCGGCGTGCGCATTCCGCAAGGACTGGTCGTCGGCGAAGACCCCGACTTCGACGCGAAGCGGTTCCGTCGCACCGAACAGGGCGTCTGTCTCATCACCCAGCCGATGATCGACAGGCTCGCGACATGACGGCGCTGCGCGTTCTCGCCGTCGCCTCGGAAATGAGCCCGCTCGTCAAGACGGGCGGCCTCGCCGATGTCGTCGGCGCCCTGCCGGCCGCGCTGCGCGTCCAAAACGTCGAGACCCGCACGCTCATTCCCGGCTATCCGCAGGCGCTCGCCGCGCTCGGTCCCGGAGAAACCCGCCTCGCCTTCGACGATCTCTTCGGCGGTCCGGCCTGGCTGCACGAAGGGCGTCTCGGCGAGGAGATCGTCTATGCGCTCGTCGCGCCGCATCTCTACGCGCGCGAGGGCGGGCTCTACACCGACGCCCATGGCGTCGATTACCCCGACAACGCCTTCCGCTTCGCGGCGCTCGCCTGGGTCGGCGCCGACATCGCGCAGGGCGCGCTCGCCGATTTCGTCCCCGATGTCCTGCACGCCCACGACTGGCAGGCGGCGCTCGCGCCGGCCTATCTGCATTACAGCGGCCGGCCGCGGCCGGCGACCATCGTCACCATTCACAACATCGCGTTTCAGGGGCAGTTTTCGAAAGAGCTGCTCGAGCCGCTGCGCCTCCCGCCGCACGCCTTCCAGATCGACGGCGTCGAATATTACGGCGCCATCGGCTTTCTCAAGGCGGGTCTCCAGCTTTGCGACCGCATCACGACGGTCTCGCCGAGTTATGCGCTCGAGATCGAGACGAGCGAATTCGGCATGGGGCTCGACGGCCTCTTGCGCGCGCGCGCCGATGTGGTCGGCGGCATTCTCAACGGCGTCGACGAAGAGACATGGAATCCGGCCACGGATACGCGCATCGCCGCCACTTACGACGCCGCGCGCCTCGACGCGCGCGCGAAAAACAGAGCGGCCCTTTGCCGCCGCCTGCGTCTCGACGCCGACCGGCAAGCGTTTCTCCTCGGCGTCGTGAGCCGCCTTTCCTGGCAAAAGGGCCTGGACATGCTGCTCGCCGATCTCCCCGGGCTGATGGCGCGCCGCGTGCAGATCGCGCTTCTCGGCGCCGGCGACAGACATCTGGAGGACGGCTTTCTCACCGCGCAGGAGGCCTATCGCGGCCGCGTCGGCGTCGTCATCGGCTATGACGAGGACATGGCCCATCTCGTTCAGGCGGGCTGCGACGCTTTTCTCGTTCCCTCGCGCTTCGAGCCCTGCGGTCTCACGCAGCTCTATGCGCTGCGCTACGGCGCCGTCCCAATTGTGGCGCGGGTCGGCGGCCTCAAGGATACGATCATCGACGCCAATGAAATGGCGCTTCAGGCCGGCGTCGCAACGGGCTTCCAGTTCTCGCCGCCGTCGGCCGAGGCGCTGGGCGGCGCGCTGCGTCGGGCGGAGGCCGTTTTCAACGACAGGGAGACATGGCGCGCCATGCAGATCGCCGGCATGAAGACGGATGTGTCCTGGCGCCATCCCGCACGGCGTTACGCCGCGCTTTATCGCGAGGCGGCGGCTGCAAGGAGGTGACGGTTCTCCGATGCGCATCACCGACGGCGCCCCCGAACCGCTCGGCGCAACGCTCGACGACACGGGCGCCAATATCGCCGTCTTCTCCTCTCACGCGGAGACGATTGAACTCTGCCTCTTCGATGCGCAGGACAAGGAAAGCGCCCGCCTCCGGCTCCCTGCGCGCACGGGCGACGTCTTTCACGGACATGTCGCGGGCCTGAGAGAGGGGCAGCGGTACGGCTTTCGCGCTTACGGGCCCGATGCGCCGCAGGAGGGCCATCGCTTCAATGGCGCGAAGCTGCTCGTCGACCCTTACGCGCTCGCCCTCGATCGCGCGCTCGCCCTTCATCAAAGCCAACTCGCTTTCGGCGAGACGGCGGCGGACGACAGCGCGCCCTTCGTCGCCAAGGGGGTAATGACGCGGCCGCCGCTCGCCGCGCAAAAGCGCCCGCGCCGCGCCTGGCGCGAGACGATTCTCTACGAAATGCACGTCAAGGGCTTCACCGCCGCCCATCCCGACGTGCCAACGCATCTGCGGGGAACATTCGCGGGCCTTGCGCACGAGGCGTCGATCGCGCATCTCCAGCAGCTCGGCGTCACGACGATCGAGCTTCTCCCTTGCGCGGCCTGGATCGACGAGCATCATCTGCCGCCGCTGGGGCTGACGAACTACTGGGGCTACAACCCCATCGCCTTCATGGCGCCCGATCCGCGCCTTGCGCCCGGCGGATGGGAGGACGTCCGCGCCGCCGTCGCGGCGCTCCACGACGCGGGCCTCGAGGTCATTCTCGACGTGGTCTTCAACCACACGGGCGAAAGCGACGCATATGGACCGACGCTTTCCCTTCGCGGCCTCGACAATGCGGCTTATTACCGGCTGGCCGACGACAGGTCGCATTATGTGAACGACGCCGGCTGCGGCAATATCCTTGCTTTCGAGCGCGCGCCTGTCGTGCGCCTCGCCATGGACGCGCTGCGCGCCTGGGCGATGTATGGCGGCGTCGACGGCTTCCGCTTCGATCTCGCGACGACAGTGGCGCGCGGCCGGGCGGGTTTCGACCCCGACTCGCCCTTTCTGACCGCGCTGCGGCAGGACCCTTTGCTGCGCGACCTGAAGCTCATCGCCGAGCCCTGGGACCTCGGCCCCGGCGGCTATCGCCTCGGGCAATTTCCCGCCCCCTTCGCCGAATGGAACGACCGCTATCGCGACGCCGTGCGGCGCTTCTGGCGCGGCGACGCCGTGGGCGTGGGAGAACTCGCGACAAGGCTTGCCGGCTCGCAGGATGTCTTCGCGCGCCGCCGACCTTCCAGCAGCGTGAATTTCATCACGGCTCACGATGGCTTCACGCTGCGCGACCTCGTCTCCTACGCATGCAAGCACAATGACGCGAACGGCGAGAGCAACCGCGACGGCGCGGACGACAATCTCTCCTGGAACAATGGCGCGGAAGGGGAGAGCGACGATCCCGCGATTCACGCAGCGCGCGCGCGAGACGCGCGCAATCTGCTCGCGACGCTGCTTTTCTCTCGAGGAACGCCCATGCTCGCCATGGGCGCCGAGCTCGGCCATACGCAGAAGGGCAACAACAACGCCTATGCGCAGGACAACGCCACGAGCTGGCTCGACTGGGCGCAGGCGGAATCTTCTCTCATCGACGCCGCCGCGAAATTGATCGCGCTGCGCAAATCCCATCCCGCGCTCCGTGACGACCACTTTCTCGACGGCGCGGCGCAGGACGATGCGCTCCTTCCCGATGTCGAATGGCTTAGGCCCGACGGCGAAGCGATGCGCGAAGCGGACTGGCGCCGGGGCGAGGCGCAAACGCTGATCGTCTCGCTTTATCGGCAAGACGACCGCGCGCTCGTCATTCTGCATCGGGGCGCCGCGCCCTGCGCCGCCGCAGCGCCGCCCGCCCGCGACGGCCATGGATGGCGCCTCGCCTTCGACGCGTCCAATGGCGAGGCGCAACTCGATGGCGCGCGCGTCGCCGTTCCGGGCCGCAGCGTGCTGCTGCTCGTCGAAGAGAAAAGCCCCGCGTCCCTCGTCGCGCCCGCCGTGGACGACGCGCTGCTCGCGCGTCTTTCGCAGGCGGCCGGCGTCGCGACTCAGTGGCGCGACGTCGAGGGCGCCGAGCATCACGTCCCGCGCGACACGCTGCTCGCTTTGCTTTCGCGTCTCGGCCTGCCCGCGGGGAGCCGCAGCGACGCGCGCGACAGCCTCCTTCGTCTCGCGCAGTTGCGTGACCGCCGCGCGCTGCCGCCGCATTTCGTCGCGCGCGAAAACGCCGCCGCGTCGCTGCGCCTCGGCGCGACCCAGACGACCCGCCTGACGCTCGTCGACGAAGCGGGGCGCGAAACGCCGCTCGCGCTCTCCCATGCGACGCCCTGCGCCTGGCGCGGCGCCGACGGCCTCCTGCATCATGGCCGGCAGGCGCAATTGCCGCCGCTGCCCTCGGGACGCTACGACCTTCGCGCCGAGCATGGCGAAACCTGCCGCCTCGTCGTCGCGCCCGCCCACTGCGCTCTCCCCGACCGCCGCGTCTTCGGATTTTCGGCGCAACTCTACGCCCTGCGCCGCGAGGGCGATCAGGGCGTCGGCGATTTCACGACGCTGCGCCGTCTGGCCGAAATCAGCGCGCAGGCCGGCGCGGCGCTCGTCGCCATCAATCCGCTGCATGCGCTCTTTTCGCAGGATCGCACGCGGGCGAGCCCCTATTATCCTTCCGACAGGCGCTTTCTCGATCCGCTCGCCATCGACCTCGCCGAACTGCCCGAAGCCGCCTTCGATCCCGAGGCGGCGCGCGCCTTGTCGCTTCGGGAGAGGGTGGATTACGAGGGCGTCGAGGCGCTCAAGCGGCCGGCGTTCGAAAAGGCTTTCTCGCAGTTCGACGCTCTGGCGCGGCGCCGCCCCGAGGCGGACAGCGTTCGGAGCTTCTCGCGTTTTTGCGCCGAGGGCGGCGACGCGCTCCATCGCTTCGCGCTTTTCGAGACGATCGCGGAGATGCGCGGCGGCGAGGATTGGCGCCGCTGGCCGCAGGCGTTGCGCGACGGCGATGGCGCCGCGCTCGCCGCCGTCGCGGATCGACATGCGGAGCGCCTGCGCTTCCACAAATTTCTGCAATGGGTCGCCGACAGCCAGCTGGCGAAGGCGGCGTCGGCGGCGCGCGACGCGGGGCTGGCGTTCGGCTTTTGCCGGGACCTCGCCATCGGCGCCGCGCCGGACGGCGCCGAAAGCTGGCGCAAGGCGAAGCGCCGCATCGCGGGATTTTCGATCGGCGCGCCGCCCGATCCCTTCAGCCGCGACGGCCAGAGCTGGGGCCTGCCGGCGCCCGATCCGCTCGCGATCGAAGCCGACGGCGGCGCCGACTTCGCCGAGCTTCTCGCCGCCAACATGCGCCATGCCGGCGCGCTGCGCATCGACCATGTGATGGGGCTCTCGCGGCTCTTCCTCGTGCCGGAGGGCGCGAAGGCGACCGAAGGCGCCTATGTCTCCTATCCGCTCGACGCATTGCTCGCGCAGCTCTCCCTCGAGAGCGTCCGCGCCAATTGCCTCGTCGTCGGCGAAGACCTCGGCACGCTCCCCTTCGGCTTCAGGGACAGGCTCGCGGCGGCGAATGTGCTGAGCTATCGGGTCCTCTGGTTCGAGCGCGCCGGCGCGGGCTTCGCGGCGCCGCGCGATTATCCCGCAAAGGCCATGGCCTGCGTCTCGACGCATGATCTGCCGACGCTTGCCGGCTGGTGGGAAGAGGCCGACGTCGCCGAGAGGGAAGCTCTGGGGCTTCTTTCCGCCGCGGACGCCGCAAGGGAGCGCGAGAGCCGCAGGCGCGACAGGCGCGCGCTCCTCGACGCCTTGCGCGCAGAGGGCTTGATCGGCGCGCCGGCCGAGGGCGCGATTTTCGACGACGCCGCCTTCGACGATGGGCTGGCTCAGGCCCTGCACGCTTTCGCGGCGCGCACGCCGTCGGTTCTCGCCATGGCGCAGCTCGACGATCTCGCCGGAGAGTGCGTCGCCGTCAATCTGCCCGGCACGGATCAGGAGCGGCCGAACTGGCGGCGCAAGCTCCATCCCACGGTCGAGACGCTATTTTCCCTGCCGCGGGCGTGCGCGATCGTTTCGGCGCTCCGCCGCAATCTGGACGAGATTGCGGGGCCATAGTCGCGCGTTCTCTTCAAGGGGCCTCGGGCGCTTATGACGGCATCGGCGGAGCGTTTTCGGGCGGGCGAGGCGCGTCTGCGCCCGGTCGGCGGCTTCGCACTCGCCTCTGTTCTCGCCGGCGCCTCCCTCCTCGCCGCCGCGCCCCTTTCCGCTGAAGACAAGCCGGCGGTCGGCGCGGACGATCTGACGCTGCGCCGGCTCGAATTGCGCGGCGTCGAGGACGTGATGGGCGAAAGCCGGGCGCAGGCGCGCAAGCTCGAGGAGGAAGTCGCCGGGCATGCGGCGATCCGCGAGAATCTCAACAGGACGCTGATCGAGGCGACGGAGAAGCTTCAGGAGGCCGAGGCGCGCGCGGCCGAGATCGAGGCCCGTCTCGAAACGCTCGGCCTTCAGGAAAAGGCGATCGTCGGCTCGCTCGAAAGCCGCCGCGCCACGATCGTCGAGGTGCTGATGGTGCTGCAACGCATGGGCCGGCGCCCGCCGCCTGCGCTGCTCGCACGGCCGCAGGACATTCTCGACGCGCTGCGCGCCGCGCTGGCGCTCGGAGATTTGCTGCCGCAAATGCGCGCCGAGGCGCAGGCGTTGCAGACGGATCTTTCCGAACTCCTGCGCCTGCGCGACGGCGTGCGGCAGGAACAGGCGCGCCTCGACAAGGAAAGGACCGCGCTCGCCGAACAGCGCCAGCGGCTCGGCGAATTGATCGAGATGCGGCAGGAGGCGCTCTCGGCGGCGCAATCGGCGCTGCTGAGCGAAAGCGAACGCGCCGAGAAGCTCGCGCGCCAGGCGACGAGCCTCAAGGAGCTCATCACGCGCATGGAGGCCGAAAGCGAAGCCGCGCGCAAGGCCGCCGAGGCCGCGCGCAAGGCCGACGCCGAGCGCGCCGCCGCCCAGGCGAAGCTAGACGCGGAGCAGCGCAGAAAGGCGCTCGCCGCCCCCTTCCGGGACCCCGCGCGCCTTGCGCCCGCCGTCTCCTTCGCCGATCTGAAGGGCAAATTGAACTTTCCGGTCGCGGGTCCGGTGCTCAGGCGCTATGGCGCGCCGGACGGGTTCGGCGGCAAGGAAAAGGCCTATTTCATCGGCGCCCGCGAGAATGGCGTGGTGGTCGCGCCCTGCGACGGATGGGTCGCCTTTTCAGGACCTTACAGAACCTATGGACAACTCTTGATCATTAACGCGGGCGACGGCTATTATGTGGTTCTGGCCGGCATGAGTCGCTCGAATGTGAACGTCGGACAGTTCGTCCTGGCGGGAGAGCCGGTGGCCAGCATGGGAGACGGAGCCGCGCAGACGGCGGCGACCATCGCGATCGGCGCGAAACAACCCATTTTGTATGTCGAGTTCCGCAAGGACGGAGCCTCGATCGACTCGAGCCCATGGTGGGCCAGGTCAGACAGTCGGAAGGTCGGCGGATGATTCGCAAAACTGCTCTACTCGCTACCGGTATCGCCATCGGAGCCGGATGCGCGACGCTCGGCCAGCAGGCGCGCGCGCTGATCGGCACGCCGGCGGCGGCGGCCACCGCCGACACTTACAAGTTCCTGAGCCTGTTCGGCGACGTCTTCGACAAGGTGCGCGCCGATTACGTCGAGAAGCCCGACGAACAGAAGCTCGTGGAAAACGCCATCAACGGCATGCTCACCTCGCTCGATCCGCATTCGAGCTACCTCGACGCCAAAGGCTTCAAGGACATGCGGACCCAGACCGAAGGCAAGTTCGGCGGGCTCGGCATCGAGGTGACGCAGGAAGACGGCCTCGTGAAGGTCGTGACGCCGATCGACGACACGCCGGCCTCGCGCGCGGGCATCATGTCCGGCGACCTCATCGGCGCCATCGACGATGAAAACGTGCAGGGCATGACCCTCAATCAGGCCGTCGACAAGATGCGCGGCGCCATCAACACGCCGGTCAAGCTGACGATCTACCGCGGCAAGGACAAGGACAAGATCGAGGTCAAGCTGACCCGCGCCGAAATTCACATCAAGTCGGTGCGCTCGCGCAAGCAGGACGACGACATCGGCTACATCCGCATCTCGCAATTCAACGAGGAGACGGCGGACGGCCTGCGCAACGCCATGGCGAAGTTCTCGCAGGAGATTCCGGCCGACAAGTTCAAGGGCTACATCATCGACCTGCGCAACAATCCCGGCGGTCTGCTCGACCAGTCGATCCAGGTGGTCAACGCCTTCATCGACAAGGGCGAGATCGTCTCGACGCGCGGCCGCAACGCCGACGAGACGCAGCGCTACAACGCCCGTCCCGGCGATCTGTCCAAGGGCAAGCCGGTCGTGGTGCTGATCAACGGCGGCTCGGCCTCGGCCTCCGAGATCGTCGCCGGCGCGTTGCAGGACCACAAGCGCGCGACGCTGATCGGCACGCGCTCCTTCGGCAAGGGCTCGGTCCAGACCATCATCCCGCTCGGCGGCTCGAGCGGCGCGCTGCGGCTCACCACAGCGCGCTATTACACGCCGTCCGGCCGCTCGATCCAGGCCAAGGGCATCGATCCCGACATGGTGATCCTGCAGGACGTGCCGGACGAGCTCAAGGGCAAGGACGACACCAAGGGCGAAGCCTCGCTCAAGGGCCATCTGAAGAACGGCGAGGACGAGAAGACCGGCTCGCAGGCCTATGTGCCGCCGGACGAGAAGAAGGACAAGCAGCTCACCGCCGCCATCGACCTTCTCCACGGCAAGCCGAGAGCCCAGATCATGGCCGAGCAGTCCAAGGAAGTCGCCAAGGACTCGACAAAGGCCACGACCAAGGCCAATTGAGCGAATTGAAAGCTCCAGAAAGCGGGCGCCGTTTGCGGCGTCCGTTTCGTTTATCAGGTCGGAAGATGCCCAATATCCTCGACTACGCCAATCCGACGCGCTTCCTCGCTTTCGCGCGCATCGTCCTGCCGTGGCTCACCGGCCTCACGCTGATCCTGCTCGCGGTCGGCCTTTACGGCGCCTTCGCCGCGCCGCCCGACTATCAGCAGGGCGAGACCGTGCGGATCATGTATATCCACGTGCCCGCGGCCTGGCTCGCCCTCTTCGCCTATGTCGTGATGACCTCCGCCTCGCTCGGCGTTCTCGTGTGGAAACATCCGCTCGCCGACGCCGCGCAGAAGACCGCCGCCTCGCTCGGCGCCGCCTTCACCTTCGTCTGCCTCGTCACGGGCTCGCTGTGGGGCAAGCCGATGTGGGGAACCTATTGGGTGTGGGACGCGCGCCTCACCTCGATGCTCGTCCTGTTCCTGCTCTATCTCGGCCTGATCGCCGTGCGCCAGACCATGGACGACACGCCGCGCGGCGCGCGCGTCGCCTCGATCATGACGCTCGTCGGCGCGATCGACATTCCGATCATCAAATATTCCGTCGACTGGTGGAATACGCTGCATCAGCCGGCCTCGGTCTTCCGCGTGGGCGGGCCGACGATCTCGGGCGCCATGCTCTGGCCGCTGCTGGTGATGGCGCTGGCCGCGACGCTCCTGTTCCTGACCCTGCATTTCATGGCGATCCGCAACGAAATCCTGCGCCGTCGGCTGGCGCGCCTGTCGCTGCAGGCTCTACAGGCCGGCGCGCGGGACGAGGGCGAATCTCCCTCTCTGGAGGCTGCGCAATGAGCGATCACGCAACCTATGTCGCGGCCGCCTATGCGATCGCCTTTCTCACGATCGGCGGCATGGCGGCGCGCATCCTTCTCGACTACCGGCGCCTGAAGGCGGAGCTTGCGCGCCTGGGCGGCCGGGACGAGGATGGCAGGGACCAGGACGGAGGCCGCGCGTGAGCGAGCCTGCGACCGCCTCCGCGCCGCGCTCGCCGCTGCGTTTCCTGCCGCTCGTCCTCTTCGCGCTGCTCGCGACGCTCTTCTTCGTGCGGCTCTTCTCCGGCGACGCCTCGCGGCTGCCGTCCGCGCTGATCGGCAAGCCCGCGCCGCAATTCGATCTGCCGGCGCTCTCGGGCCTCGGCGCGCCGGGCCTCGCGACCGCCGATCTGCGCAAGGGCCATGTCAGCGTCGTCAATGTCTTCGCCAGCTGGTGCGCGCCCTGCCGTCAGGAGCACGCCACGCTCATGACGCTCGCGGCGGACGAAAAGCTGAAGGCGAAGGGCGTCGAGCTTTACGGCCTGTCCTACAAGGACGAGCCGGCCAACGCCCTCGGCTTTCTCCAGGGCCAGGGCAATCCCTTCCAGCGCGTCGGCGTCGACCCCGCCGGCCGCACGGCCATCGACTTCGGCGTCTATGGCGTGCCGGAGACCTTCGTGGTCAAGGGCGACGGGACGATCGCCTATAAATTCGTCGGACCGCTGACGCCTTCCGCCGCGGCGACGGTCCTGCTTCCCGAAATCGAAAAGGCGGCGGGAAACTAGCTTTCCCGCGCCGGGAGCCGGGCCCCGGCGCGCGGCGGGCGGACGCCCTTCCGGAACGCGACGCCGACGAGCGTCTGACGTCGCCAGACGACCTCGGCGACATGCCGCTCCTGACCGACGGCGAGAATGAAGACATCCGGCAAGTCCGCAGCGCCGCAGTCGATCTTCGCGCCTGTCGTCGAGCGGTCGATCACTTCACAGGGGATCGCGGGCGCCACGCCGCCGGGGTCGGCCCAGGCGTCGAGGAGGAATTTGAGACGCGCGGCGGCGCGCCGCTCCTGCTGGGGGCCGGCTTTCTGTCTCGGTTTTTCGGCGACGGATGGGAGCATGGCTGTTCGGGGGCTGCGGTTTCGACCGATAGAACCCTAGCCGATGACATTTGAGGATCGGTGAACGGTTACGCTCGCGTTCGAGCGAGCGCCTTCAGGGCGCCTTCAGGAACAGGCCGACGGTGAGCGCCGAACCCACAGCGATGATGAAGAGGCGCAGGATTTTCTCGTCGATGATGTGAATGAGCCGCGCGCCCGCGACGCCACCGATGGTCGCGCCCGCCGCCGCCGTCAGCGCCTGCGGCCAGTGCAGATCCGGCGAGAACAGGAAGATCGCGACGGCGGAGGCGTTCATCACGCCCGCCAGCACATTCTTGGTGGCGCTGGCGATGCGGACGGCCTGACCTGCCATGGTCAGGGCGGCGACCATGAGAAAGCCCGCGCCGCCGCCGAAATAGCCGCCATAGGTCGCGATCAGGAACTGGATGAGCCCCGCGCCCGCCGGGCCGAGATGGCCATGCGCTTCGCCGGGCTTGCGCAGGAAACTGCCCCAGGCGAAGAGCCCCGTGGCGAAAAGCACCAGCCAGGGCACGAGGTGCGCGAAAAGGCCGCGCGGCGTCGCAAGCAGAATGACCGCGCCGATGGCGCCGCCGACGATGCTGATGGCGAAAAGCCAGCGAAGCGACATTGCGCCCACGCCTTTCGCATGGCTGCGCCCGGTCCAGCCGGTGGCGATCTGCGCCGGGAAGAGCGCGACGCAGGAGGTGATGTTCGCCGCGAGCGCATCCATCCCCGTGAACATGAGCGTCGGCAGGAGGAGGAAGGAGCCGCCGCCGGCCAGCGCATTTTGCGCGCCGGCCCAGAGCGCGACGGCGAAGAGCAGAAAGAAAGGCATGCGCGCCTATGTCAGTTTGCCGCGCGCCTGGCAAGCCGCCGGGTTTTCAGCCACCCCCATCCGTTTCGAGGCCAGCGGCGATGAGCCGCACCAGCGCGTCGAGCTGGACGTCGAGCATCTGCGGCGGCGTCGCCGCGATCTTCTGCTCGAGACCGAGCGCGACGACGCCGTGAACGGCTGAGAAAAGCGTGCGGGCGAGCCGCGCTCGGGCCTCGCCGTCCTGCCCCGGCAGCAATTGGCCCAAGGGCGTTTCGAGGCGCGAGAACAGCTGGTTGCGCGCATCGACATACCAGCCCGGCACCGGCGCGCCGCCCGAAAGACGATGCTCGAACAGCGCGCGCCAGCTCGGCTCCTCGGCCCGGGCGAAGTCGAGATAGGCGCGGGCCAGGGCCCGCAAGGCCTCCTCGGGCTCGGCCTCCCGCAAGGCTCCGTCAAGCGCCTCGCCAAGACGTTGCAGGGTCAGAAGATTGACCCTGAGGATCAGCTCGTCGAGGTCGTCGAAGGCCGTGTAGATCGCGCCGAGCGCGCAGCCCGCCTCGGCGGCGAGATCGCGGGCCTTGAGCCCCGCCAGTCCCCGGCCGGCGATCGACTGGCGGGCGACCTCGAGCAGGCGCTCCCGCAATTTCGAGCGGCGCTGCGCGCCGGCCTCCGTCCTGGTCTCGCTCACCCCGGTATCCTTTCGGATCGTAACGCGCCGCGCGGCGCCCGACGCGGACGCTTGTTCAAACCGCCAAAGCAGGCGCCTGGTTCCAAAAAGCCCGCCACCCTGGACTGGGATCGAACGTCGTTCAAGAAAAGAGTTGCACTTGGTTCAAAACGCTCCTATACACTTCATGAACATAGTTCACAACTTTTGGCGCCTATGTTCGGCGCGCCGCCTGTCGACGTTCTTGAAAGGGACCGGCCTCTTGACCCATCATTAATCGGCGTTGGTCAATGTCGCCGGCCCGCCTGCTGGAATGAGCCCATGTCGCACTCGCTTTTGGCCACGCGCCGCTTCGCGCCGCTTTTTTGGCGCCAGTTCTTTGCGGCCTTCAACGACAATTTCCTCAAGAACGCGCTCGTTCTGCTCATTCTGGCGCAAGTCGGGGGCGCAAAGGGCGCCTCACTCGTGACACTCGCGGGCGCGATCTTCATCGCGCCCTTCTTTTTGCTCTCGGGCATTGCCGGCGAGATGGCCGACAAATTCGACAAGGCGCGCATCGCCCGTGTCCTGAGCCTCGCGGAGATCGGCGTCGCCGGCCTCTCCGCCGCAGGATTTTATTTCGAGCATGTGCCCACGCTCTTTGCCGCGCTGCTGCTCTTTGGCGTGACAGGCGCGCTGTTCGGGCCGGTCAAATACGGCATCCTGCCCGATCAATTGACGCGCGAGGAGCTTCCCGCCGGCAATGCGCTCGTCGAAACCGCCACCTTCTTCGCCATTCTCTCCGGCACGATCGCCGGCGGCCTCGCCATGCAGAGCCATGGCCAGCCGTTCGGCGCCCTCGCCTTCGTCTGCGGCGTCATGGCCGTGGCGCTCGCGAGCTATGTGGCCGCCTGGTTCATCCCTTCAACGGCGCCGGGCGCCGCCGGCCTTGCGATCGACCCCAATATCGTCCGCTCGACCTTCCGGCTGCTCAAGGCCCTGCGCGCCGCGCCGCCGCTTGCGCGCCTCACCACGGTGACGAGCCTGTTCTGGCTCTTCGGCTCGATCGGCATGTCGCTGATGCCGCCGCTCGTGACGCAGTCGCTCCATGGCGGCGAGAGCGTCGTGACGCTGCACCTCGCCATTTTCGCCGTGGCCATCGGCCTGGGCTCGGGGCTCGCCGCCTTTCTGCTCAAGGGCCGTATCGTGCTGCTCCCAGCCGTCGTCGGCGCCCTCGTCATCGCCGCCGCCTCGCTCGATCTCGGCCTTGCGGAGCTGCGGCGCGCGGCCGACGCGGGCGTTTCCAGCCCCGGCCTCGCCGACCTCGACATCGGCCCCTATTTCGCCGAGCCCGGCGCCCTGCGCGCCGCGATCGATCTTGCGTTCGTCGCGCTCGCCGGCGGGCTGATGATCGTTCCCTCCTTCGCCGCCATTCAGGCGCAAAGCCCGGCGGATCAGCGCGCCCGCACCGTCGCGGCGGTCAATGTCCACAACGCCGCCTTCATGGCGCTCGGCGGAGCCGGCGTCGCCTGGCTGCAAAGCAAGGGCGTCACGCTCGCCGAGTTGTTCCTCGGCATGGGCGCCGTCGCCTTTCTCTCGGCGGTCTGGATCAGAAAGACCGTCGTGACCAATCCGCTGCTCGACCTCCTGTCCATTTTTTTTCGGGCCTTCTACCGGCTCGAGGTGAAGGGCCTCGAGAACCTCGACAAGGCCGGAGAAAACCCGATCGTCGCGCTCAATCATGTGAGCTTCCTCGACGCGGCGGCGATCCTTTCCCTCATGCCGAAAGAGCCGGTCTTCGCCATCGACTCCGGCATTTCCAAACGCTGGTGGGTGAAGCCCTTCCTGCATTTCACCCGCGCCATTCCGCTCGATCCGGCAAAGCCGATGGGCACGCGCACGCTCGTCAACGCCGTCAAGGCCGGCGATCCGCTGGTGATCTTTCCCGAAGGGCGCCTCACCGTCACCGGCAGCCTGATGAAGGTCTATGACGGCGCCGGGCTCATCGCCGAGAAATCCGGCGCCCTCGTCGTGCCGGTGAAGATCGACGGGCCGGAGCAAACCATGTTTTCGCGCCTGACCCGCGAACAGGCGCGGCGGCGCTTCTTTCCGAAATTCACCCTCACCATTCTGGAGCCGGTGCGCCTCAGCGTGGACGAGGCGCTCAAGGGCAAGGCGCGGCGCATGGCGGCGGGCGCGGCGCTCTATCAGATCATGTCGGATCTCGTCTTTCGCACGACGAAGACCGACGAGACCATCTTCGAGGCGGTCGTGCACGCGGCCGAGAAGCACGGCCTCTCACGCGTCGCGCTCGAAGACCCGCTCACGGGCAAGCTGACCTATCGCAAGATCCTCGTCACGACCCGCGCGCTCGCCGTAAGGATCGCGCAGATCGGCGCGCCGGGGGACGCCGTCGGCGTCATGCTGCCCAACGCCAACGCCGCGGGCGTCGCCTTCCTCGCGACGATCTCGGCGGGACGCGTTCCGGCCATGATCAATTTCACCGCCGGCGCCGCGAATATCCTCTCGGGCTGCGAGGCCGCGCGCGTGACGACCATCGTCACCTCGCAGGCCTTCATCGAGAAGGGCAAGCTCGACCGGCTCGCCGCGGCGCTCTCTGAAAAAGTGGCGCTCGTCTATCTCGAAGACATGGGCGCGCGCATCGGGCTCTTCGACAAGCTTTCGGCCGGGCTGCGCTTCAGAAAGCCCGTCGTTCCCCGCAAGGCCGACGACATGGCCGCCGTGCTCTTCACCTCGGGCTCGGAAGGGGCGCCCAAGGGCGTCGCGCTCTCGCACCGGAACATGCTGGCGAACGCCGCACAGGCGGCGGCGCGCATCGACTTCGGCCGCAAGGACAAGGTCTTCAACGTGCTGCCGGTCTTTCACTCCTTCGGCCTGACGATCGGCTTCATGCTGCCGCTCATCTCCGGCGTGCCGGTCTATTTCTACCCCTCGCCGCTGCATTATCGCATCGTGCCGGAGATGATCTACGGCACCAACGCCACGATCTTCTTCGGCACCGACACGTTTCTCGCCGGCTATGCGCGTTCGGCGCACCCTTACGACTTCCGCTCGATCCGCTACGTCGTCGCGGGCGCCGAGCCCGTGAAACAATCGACGCGCGAGGTCTGGTGCGAGAAATTCGGCATCCGCATTCTCGAAGGCTATGGCGTCACCGAGACCGCGCCGGTGCTGGCGCTCAACACGCCCATGTTCAACAAATTCGGCACGGTGGGCCGCCTCATGCCGGGCGTCGAGCATCGGCTCGAACGCGTGCCCGGCGTCGAGGAGGGCGGCCGGCTGCTGGTGCGCGGCCCCAATGTGATGATGGGCTATCTCAAGGCCGACCGGCCGGGCGAATTGCAGCCGCCGCCGGGCGGATGGTACGACACGGGCGACATCGTCACGATCGACGCGGAGGGCTTCGTCACGATCAAGGGCCGCGCGAAGCGTTTCGCCAAGGTCGGCGGCGAAATGGTGTCGCTCGCCGCCGTCGAAGAGCTCGCCGCCGAACTCTGGCCGGCCGCGCTCTCCGCCGCCGCGACCGAGGTCGACCCGCGCAAGGGCGAGCGCATCGTCCTCGTCACCCAGCAGAAGGACGCCACCCGCGCCGGCTTCCTGGCCTACGCCAAATCGAAAGGCGCATCCGATGTCTCGATCCCCGCCGAGATCGTCTGCGTCGAGCGCGTCCCGCTGCTCGGCTCCGGCAAGATCGACTTTTCCGCCGTGACAAAGCTCGTGCGCGACCGCAACCGCTATCTGGGCGGCGGTCCGCGTCAGCCCAATGGCGTGCTGGGCCGCATCGACGGCGGCGGGGCGTCATCGGTTGCATGAGCGAGGCGGACCCTCACTCCCAGAAAGGCTCGAGCTTTTTGAGCTTTTTCTCGGTCTTTCGCGCATGGGCCGCCCCCTCCTGCGCCGCATGGGCGAACCAGCCGCGCACGAAGCCCGCGGCGCTCAGGCCCTCGCCGCTCCCGGTCTCGATCTCGTCGAGCAGGCGCTCGGCCATCGCCATGTCGTTGAAGGCGCCAAGCCCGTCCTGAATCTTCGCAAGCGTCGCGGCGAAATCGGCCGCCGCGTCCCGGTCGAACAGGCTTTCGAAAAACTCCGCCCCATAGCGGGCCTTCTTGAGCGCGATGCGGGCGGCGTGGCGTTCTTCCGGCGTGCGGTCGGCGAGTCCTTTGGTTTTCTTCAAGACGCGCTTTCGCAGCCTCGACAGCGTCTCGCGCGCGAAGTCGGTCGCCGATCCTTCGTCGATTGCGCCCGCCGCCGCCTCCCAGTCGCGCGAGGCGATGGCTTTGCGAAACGCCGAGAGAAAGGCGTCCAGTTGCGGTCCGCCGATCTCCGCCCGCGCGGCGCGATAGGCGCCGGCGCGGCGCCGTTCGAGAGCGTCGCGCAGGGCGGAAAAGCCCGGATCGTCGCCCATCGCCCGACCCGGCCCCTCCGCCAGCATGTCGCAAAAAACGTCGAGGTTGCGCGCCGCGCCGAGCACGGCCCCGATGCGCTTGGCTTGCATCCGCGCCTCCTCCAGCGTCGGACCGGAGAGCGCTTTTTTGAAAAGCCCCAGCGCCGCGCGCAGCCGCCGCAGGGCGACGCGCATCTGGTGAACGGCTTCCGCCGACGGTCGGGCCTCGAAAGCGGGGATATTGGCCTCGAAATGGTCGAGCGCGGCCGAAAAGACGCACACCGCCGCGTCCTCGACCGAATCGCTTGCGAGGAGTTTGACAGGCTTGGCCTTTTGCGGCTGGTCCGGCGTGACCGTGACGAGGCGCAGTTCGGCCGCGCGGGGAGCCGGCGTTTCGAGATCGCTTCCCCTCGCCGGTCCCATGGTCGCTCCCTCGGGCCGCTCCCTTGCGTTCGATTTCGATTCTGGCTTGCGGCGGGCCGGGGTCAAGAGCGGGCGGGAGCGTAAAATCCGCGCACTTGATTAAGACGCCGGCTCTTGCTTTATCGCGGCGCAACAATTTCGAACGAACCGCAGGAGACCGCGCATATGTCAGTCTGGCCCGTCTATGGCAAAATCACCGGCCCGATCGTCCTGATCGGCTTCGGCTCCATCGGGCGCGGCATCCTGCCCCTGATCGAACGCCACTTCGACTTAGACAAGGCGCGTTTCACGGTGATCGACCCGGTGGATACGCATCGCCGGCTTCTCGACGAGCGCGGGATCGCCTTCCTCAAGGAGAAGCTCACGCCCGAGAATTACCGCGAGGTGCTGACGCCGCTCCTGACCAAGGGCGGCGGACAGGGCTTCATCGTCAATCTTTCGGTCGACGTCTCCTCGCTCGCCATCATGAAGCTCGCGCGGGAATTGAAGGCGCTTTACGTCGATACGGTCATCGAGCCCTGGCCGGGCTTCTATTTCGACAAGTCCATGGGCAATGAGTCGCGCACCAATTACGCCCTGCGCGAGACGATCCTCGAGGAGCGCCGCCGGAGCCCCGGCGGAACGACCGCCGTCTCCTGCGTCGGCGCCAATCCCGGCATGGTGTCCTGGTTCGTCAAGCAGGCCCTCGTCAATATCGCCAAGGATACGGGCGTCTTCGACACGGAGCCCACGACACGCGCAGAATGGGGCGCGCTGGCGCAGAAGCTCGGCGTGAAGGGCGTCCATATCGCCGAGCGCGACACGCAGCGCGCCCGCAACCCCAAGCCGCTCGACGTCTTCGTCAACACCTGGTCGGTCGAGGGCTTCGTCTCCGAGGGCATGCAGCCGGCCGAACTGGGCTGGGGCACGCATGAAAAGGCGCTGCCCGACATCGGCCGCGCCCATCAGACGGGCTGCGGCGCGGCGATCTATCTCCTCTCGCCGGGCGCCAATACGCGCGTGCGCAGCTGGTGCCCGACGCCCGGCGCGCAATATGGCTTCCTCGTCACGCACAACGAATCGATCTCGATCGCGGACTATTTCACCGTGCGCGACGACAGCGGCAAGGCTGTCTATCGCCCCACCTGCCATTACGCCTATCACCCCGCCAATGACGCGGTGCTGTCGCTGCATGAAATGTTCGGCGCCGCCGGCAAGATGCAGCCGGAGTGGAAGATCCTCGACGAACATGAAATCGTCGACGGCATAGACGAACTCGGCGTGCTGCTCTATGGCCACGCCAGGAACGCTTATTGGTATGGCTCGCAGCTCTCGATCGAGGAGACGCGCGACCTCGCGCCCTATCAGAACGCCACCGGGCTGCAGGTTTCTTCCGCCGCGCTCGCCGGCATGGTCTGGGCGCTGGAAAATCCCGAGGCCGGCATCGTCGAGGCCGACGAGGTCGACTACAAGCGTTGCCTCGAGGTGCAGCTTCCCTATCTCGGCCCGGTGAAAGGCTATTACACCGACTGGACGCCGCTCGAGGGACGCCCCGGCCTCTTCCCCGAGGACATCGACGAGAGCGACCCCTGGCAGTTCAAGAATATTTTGGTGCGCTGAGCGCCCGTCCCCGCGCAATGTAAACGCGGGATTGTAAACAGGGACGAAAACGAGAACCCCTCCGCCGAGCGAGCGCCCGCCGTGGCGCTCCCCTGGCGGAGGGGTTGTTTTTTAAGGGGCTTTCCGAAAAGCGAAATCGTTCCCCGTCGAGGATGACCCCTATCGGCCCTCGCTCGCCTCTCTTGCGCCGGCCTCAATTGTTCTTTATCTGTTCGTTTATTCGTGGTTTGTTCCGATCCGGCAGGTCGAGCCGGCCGGCGCAAAAGTCTCCAGCCGCGACCACGGGGGGCCGGGCGACCGGCCTCCCGTCTCCAGAAAGAGGGCAAGGTCAGTCATGGGTCGGCTCGCGGACATCTCGCCTGACGCGGAGGCGGTCGCCGGCGCCGGGGCGCTGGTCGAGGCCGGGCGGCGGCGCGGGCGCGGGGCGCTTTCGAAGCGCAGCGGACGTTTTGAAAAGGAAAGCCGCGAGGAGGTCGACGACGGCTGGGGTTCGATCGCGAGCCTCGCGGCGCTCGAGACGCATTTCCACGTCGAGAAGCCGCGCTCGATGATCACGAAGAATGATTCGCCCGACATTCCTTTCGACCGCTCGATCAATCCCTATCGCGGCTGCGAGCATGGCTGCGTCTATTGTTTCGCGCGGCCCACCCACGCCTATATGGGTTTCTCGCCGGGGCTCGATTTCGAGACCGAGATTTTCGTCAAGGAAGGCGCGGCGCAGCTACTCGAACGTGAATTGTCCGCTCCGAATTATACGCCAAAGGTCATCGCCATCGGCACGAATACCGACCCCTATCAGCCCGCCGAAAAGCGCCACAGGGTGATGCGCAGCGTGCTCGAAACGCTGGCGCGGGCCAGACATCCGGTGGCGATCGTCACCAAATCGGCGCTCGCGCTGCGCGATCTCGATCTCATCGCGCCCATGGCCCGCGACGGGCTCGTCAAGATCGCCTTTTCGGTCACGACGCTCGATCCGCGCCTCGCCCGCATTATGGAGCCCCGCGCCGCGACGCCCGCGCGGCGGCTCGAAGCGATGGAGGCATTCGCGGCCGCCGGCGTCCCCGTCGCAGTGATGACGGCGCCGATCATTCCCGCCATCAACGACGACGAAATCGAAGCCATCCTCGCCCGCGCCCATGCCGCCGGCGCGCGCGAGGCGGGCTATGTGATGCTGCGCCTGCCGCTGGAATTGCGCGATCTCTTCAGCGAGTGGCTCGTCGCCAATTTTCCCGACAAGGCGCGCCGCGCCCTCTCGCTCGTGCGCTCGACGCGCGGCGGCAAGAGTTATGACCCGAGCTTCGGCAAGCGCATGACGGGCGAGGGGCCCTATGCCTGGATGATCGGCCGGAGGTTCGAGGTCGCGGCTAAACGGCTCGGCTTCCCGCAAACGGCCACGCGGCTGCGAACCGATCTTTTCGAGCCGCCGCGACAGGGGCCCCAGCAACTCGCCCTGTTTTAAGCGGGGAAAGCGCCGGCTTGCTCTTGCGCGTCGGCCTCGCAGGCGTTTTGCTGCGCCAATGACAACAAAAGGGAAAAGTCCCGCGTCCTCTCCTTCCCGCTCCGGAGCGGCGACGCCATGAGCGCGGGGCCCGATTTCCGCATCGAAGGACGCCTCTACCGGCAAGGCGTCTGGCCCGTCGCGGGCGTCGACGAAGTCGGGCGCGGGCCACTGGCAGGCCCCGTGACGGCGGCCGCCGTCATTCTCGATCCGAAGCGCCTGCCGCGCGGTCTCGACGATTCCAAGGCGCTGGCGCAAAAGGCGCGCGAGGACGCCTTCGAGCGCATCATGAAAAAGGCGCTGGCGGTGAGCGTCGCCTTCGTCACGCCCGCCGAAATCGACGCCATGAACATCCGCCAGGCGACGCTCGCGGCCATGGCGCGGGCCGTCGCCGGCCTCTCCCGCGCGCCGGCCTATGTCCTCGTGGATGGCTCCGATCCGCCCCGCCTCGCCTGCCCCTGCCGCGCCATCGTCAAGGGCGACGCCGCCGCCCTCTCCATCGCCGCCGCCTCCATCGTCGCCAAGGTCGCCCGCGACGCCATGATGCGCCGGCTCGGCGGACATTTTCCGGCCTATGGCTTCGAGACGAATGTCGGCTACGCCGCCAAGCGACATCTCGACGCGCTGCGCGAGATCGGCCCAACCCCCATTCACCGGATGAGTTTTTCGCCGCTGCGCGACGCCTGAAGCGCCCGTTAGCTTATTGCTAAGCTTGTCGTTTCATTAACAAAAACGTTCGAAAAAGAGACGCCCCCGCGCGCCCCTCCTATACGCGGCCTTTACCTCGTTTGGGCATCATCGCTCGTGTTCAAAGCGTATGTGGTGTTGCGTAAATGAGTAGCGCGCGCGTCGGGGCGGCCCGCCTCACTACCCGGATAAAGGTCACGCGTACCGGGATTTCTCAGGAGGGGCCGCACCGCGCGCCGCCGGCGCGCAATATGATCCTGCAAGGGGATTGCGTGTCGATGATGCTGGGCCTCGACGCCGAAAGCGTCGATCTCGTCTTCGCCGATCCGCCCTATAATTTGCAGCTTGCGAGCAAGCTCACCCGGCCGGATCAGAGCCTCGTCGACGCCGTCGACGACGATTGGGACAAATTCGCCGATTTCGCCGCTTACGACGCCTTCACCCGCGAATGGCTCGCCGCCGCGCGCCGCGCGATGAAGCCCACCGCGACGATCTTCGTCATCGGCTCCTATCACAATATCTTTCGCGTCGGCGCGATCATGCAGGATCTGGGCTTCTGGATCCTGAACGACATCGTCTGGCGCAAGAACAATCCCATGCCGAATTTCCGCGGCCGCCGTTTCACTAATGCGCATGAGACGATGATCTGGGCCGCGCGCGATGCGAGCGCCAAAAATTACACTTTCAATTACGAGGGGCTGAAGGCCGGCAACGAAGATTGTCAGATGCGCTCGGACTGGCTTCTGCCGATCTGCACCGGCGCCGAGAGGCTGAAAGACGCAAACGGCCGCAAGACCCATCCGACGCAAAAGCCCGAGACATTGCTCGCGCGCGTCATCCTCTCCGCCTCCAACGCCGGCGACCTCGTGCTCGATCCCTTCTTCGGCTCGGGCACGACCGGCGCCGTCGCCAAGCGCCTGCGCCGCCATTACATCGGCGTCGAGCGCGACCCCGTTTACGCCGAGGCGGCCGCGGCGCGCATCGCCGCCATTGAACCTCTGTCGGAGGAGGCCGTCGCGACGGCGCCGTCGAAACGCAGCGAACCGCGCATCGCCTTCGCAAGCCTCGTCGAGTCGGGGCTCATCGCGCCGGGCGCCCGTCTCACCGACGCGAAGCAGCGCCATTCTGCCGTGGTCCGCGCGGATGGGACGCTGTCGCTTTCGGGCGTCGTCGGCTCGATCCACAAGACCGGCGCGATGGCGCAGGGACTCCCCGCCTGCAACGGTTGGACCTTCTGGCATTACGAGTCCGAGGACCGCCTCGCGCCGATCGACGAGCTGCGCGCCCGAATCCGCCAGAGCCTGCGAGCGGCGGATTAGACTTTTCGCCGCCGCCCTTCGCGTCGAGACGATGCTGCGCAAGCGCTTCCGCGCCGCGCTCTACACGGACACAAAAGAGCGAGGCGGCGTCTGGAGAATGACGCCGCCGTCCGATGTCAGGCGAGCCAGCCCACGTAGAAGCCCACCAGCAGCACGACGCCGATGAAGCCGCGATAAACGACGAAGGGCCAGGCCGAGAAGCGCTCGAGAATCCGCAGCAGGCCCCAGATGGCCGCGAAGGCGGAGATCGAGGCGATGATGAGGCCGAGCGTCAGCACGGACCAGCCGTGCAGATCGAGATGCGCCTTGTGCAGCTCCCAAAGCTCCTTCAGCCCGGCAAGCGCGATGGCCGGCAGGCCGAGAAGGAAGGAGAAGCGCGCCGCCTCCTCGCGCTTGAGGTCCAGGAACAGCGCCGCCGTCAGCGTCGAGCCCGAGCGCGACACGCCGGGGATCAGCGCGCCGACCTGCGCGAGGCCGACGATCATCGCATCCTTCAGGCTGACGTGATCGAGCGTGCGCTTGTGGTTGCAATAAAGCTCCGCGATCGCGAGCAGCGCCGCCATGACGATGCAGGAAATGCCGATCACGGGCAGGGTGCGCAACGGCGAGCCGCAAGCGTTGAGCGTATGCGACAGAAGAATGCCGGCGAGCCCGATGGGGATCGTCGCGAAGCCGATCCACAGCACGAAGCGGAAGGTCCAGTCGTTGAAGTCGCGGCGCTTGAGCGCGGCGATCGAGCCGACCGCCAGCGTGCGGATATCGTCCCAGAAATAGCTGATCACGGCCGCGAGCGCCGCGAGCTGCATCGCCGCCGAAAAGGCGGAGCCGGGGTCCTTCCAGCCGAGCAGCGCCGGCACGATGCGCATATGGGCGGTTGAGGAAATCGGCAGAAGCTCGGTGATTCCCTGCACGACGCCCAGCGCCGCGACTTTCATATAGCCGAGGTCCACGAAACCCGTGTCGAGACCATTGGTGCAAGCCGTCGCCATTTTTTCTCCCGCCGGAAGCGGCGCGGTTTTGACGACGCGCGCCGGGGCACTACGGAATTTTCACTGTGCCGGTATTTGGTTAATGGAGAGAAAAGAAGGCGGGGCGACGCGCGCGCGCCTCATTTGCGCGAAAAAGCGACGCCCGCCGCGCCGGCGCCTAGCGAAAGAGCGCCATCGCCTTCAGGAGAGTGATCGACACGCCCCAGATCAGCGGGACCCCGACCGCCGCCCAGGCCAGGAGAAGCACGGGCGAGAATTGGCCGTCGCCGCGAACTCGAACGGCCGCGGCTGGTTCCGTCGCAGGCTCCATCGCTTCCTCGACGAAGTCCTCGAAATCGGCGTGCGGCTCCTTCTCTTCCTCGCGGATCGCCGCGACGCTCGTCTTTTTGGCGGCCGCGACCTCTTCATCCGTCATGTAATATTTTTCGTCCACCGGCCGGACGAGGAGGTTGCAGACGAGCCCCAGAAGCAGCAGGCCCGCGAGCACATACATGGTCTGGTTATAGGCGGCCTCGCGCGCCACGCCGTGGGCGAGCTGATATTCGCGGATGTAGTTCACCAGCACCGGGCCGAGCACGCCGGCCGTCGACCAGGCGGTGAGCAGGCGCCCGTGGATCGCCCCGACGTAATGCGTGCCGAAAATGTCCGCGAGATAGGCGGGGATGGTGGAGAAGCCGCCACCGTACATTGTGATGATGACGGCGAAGAGCAGGACGAACAGGAAAACGACGCCGCCTTTGGCCGCAAAGGGTACGGCGGCATAGAGGAAGAGGCCCAGCACGAAGAAGATGCCGTAGGCGCCCTTGCGGCCCAGAAAATCCGAGGCCGACGCCCAGCCTATGCGCCCGCCGATGTTGCACAGGCTCAAGACGCCGGTAAAGCCGGCCGCAATGGCGGCGATCTGCTTTCTTTGCTCGTCGGCGAGCGCGTCATAGCCGATGTCGAGGCCGATCAGACGGCCGCCAAAGACCTCCTGCAGCATGGGCGAGGCCATGCCGAGCACGCCGATGCCCGCCGACACATTGAGGCACAGCACGCCCCACAGCAGCCAGAACTGCCGGGTCTTCCAGGCGACGTCGAGATGGACGTGGCGATGGGTGACGAGGGCGTTGGCGGCCGGCGCCGGGGGCGTGAAGCCCTGCGGGGCCCAGCCCTCCGGCGGCACCCGATAGCCGAGCGCCCCGCAGACCATGAAGACGAAATAGATGCAAGCGAGCGCCGCGAAGGTCTGCCAGACGCCCGGCGACGTCGGCGTCGCGAAATAGCTCATCAGCCGATCGGCGAGCGGCGCGCCGATCATGGCGCCGCCGCCAAAGCCCATGATGGCGAGGCCGGTGGCGAGGCCGCGGCGGTCGGGGAACCATTTGATCAGCGTCGAGACGGGCGAGATATAGCCGAGCCCGAGGCCGACGCCGCCGATGACGCCGGAGCCGAGCCACAGCATCCAGATCTGATGGAGATAGACGCCCAGCGCCGAAACCAGCAGGCCGCCGCACCAGCAGAAGGCCGCGGCGAGGCCCGCCTTGCGCGGTCCCGCCGTCTCGAGCCAGTGGCCGAAAATGGCGGCGGAGGAGCCGAGCAGCACGAAAAACAGCGTGAAGGTCCAGCCGAGCCAGCTGATCTTCCAGTCGCAGTCCGTCGCCACGATGGTCGCGAGGAAGCTCATGTCCGCCGCGCATTCCCTGGGCGCCGCGCCGCCCACGACGCGCGACAGCGGCAGCCAGAAGACCGAAAAGCCATAAGCCATGCCGATGCACAGATGGATCGCGAGCGCCGCCGGGGGCGCAAGCCAGCGGTTGAACGTCGGGGAGGCGATGGTGCGCTCGCGGGAGAGGAAATTCGGTTGCGGCGCGACAGCAACGTCCATCTTCAAAACCCTTCCCGGCGCCCGAGCGCCCAATCCACTGACGAGAGATGCGTTTTCGTCATGCAAACAGCAGGCCGCAGAAAACGCGTTCTTCAAAGACAGCAACGCCTTGATAGCCTGTGCATATCGCGCCGCAAAAGATCGATCAATCGTGACCCTGGCCGTCTCGCAGACGGCCAGAATCGCCCTCGCGACGCCGCCGGCAGGAGCGGGGCGCGCCCGCTCAGGCAATCCCGGCCGGGACGTCCTCAGTTGACGCTGCGATCGATGATCTGCGCGAGGTCCGTCATGATGACGTTCAGATCGTAGTTCTTGGGCGTATAAACCGCCGCGACGCCCGACTCGAGCAGGAGCTTCTCATCCTCCGGCGGAATGATGCCGCCGACGACGAGCGGCGCCGAAACGCCCTCTTCCTTCATCAGCCGCATCACCTCATGCGCGAGGGTCACATGGGAGCCCGAGAGGATGGAGAGGCCGATGCAATGCACGCCCTCCTTCTTCGCCGCTTCCACAAGCTCCGCCGGCGTCGAGCGGATGCCGGCGTAGATCACGTCGAAGCCCACGTCGCGCGCCCGGACGGCGATCTGCTCGGCGCCGTTGGAATGCCCGTCGAGGCCCGGCTTGCCGACGAGGAACTTCGGACGGCGCCCCACCTTGTGGGCGACGCGCTCCACTTCGCCGCGCACCTTGTCGAGCTGGCCGCCGACCTGGCGCGCCGTCGAGGAGACGCCCGTCGGCGCGCGATATTCGCCGAAGACGCCGCGCAGCACCGCGCCCCATTCGCCGGTCGTGACGCCGGCCTTGGCGGCGGCGATGGAGGGCTCGACCATGTTGCGGCCCTCTTTCGCCGCCCGCGCCAGCTCTTCGATCGCGGCCTTCGCGGCCGTGTTGTCGCGGCTCTCGCGCCAGGCCTTCAACCGCGCGATCTGATCGGCCTCGACGCCCTCGGGCACGACCATGATGGCGTCGCTGCCCGAGGCGAGCGGCGAGGGCTCCGTGGAGGTGAATTTGTTGACGCCGACGACGGTCTGCTCGCCGGCCTCGATCGCTTCGAGGCGCGCCGTGTTCGACTCGACGAGCTTGGACTTCATGTAGCCGATCTCGACCGCGGCCGCCGCGCCGCCGAGCTCGTCGATCTTCTTCAATTCGGCCTTGGCCTCCTCCTTCAGCGCCGCGACCTTGCGGGCGATCTCCGGATTGCCGTCGAAGATGTCGCCATATTCGAGCAGGTCGGTCTCATAGGCCATGATCTGCTGCATGCGCAGCGACCATTGCTGATCCCACGGGCGCGGCAGGCCGAGCGCCTCGTTCCAGGCCGGAAGCTGCACGGCGCGGGCGCGGGCGTTCTTGGAGAGCACCACCGCCAGCATTTCGATGAGGATGCGATAGACGTTGTTTTCCGGCTGCTGCTCGGTGAGGCCCAGCGAATTGACCTGCACGCCATAGCGGAAGCGGCGCAGCTTCTCGTCCTTCACGCCGTAGCGCTCGCGGGTGATCTCCTCCCAGAGCTCGGTGAAGGCGCGCATCTTGGAGAGTTCCGTGACGAAGCGCATGCCGGCGTTGACGAAGAAGGAGATGCGGCCGACGACCTGATCGAAATCTTCCTGCGACAGGCCGGCGGCCTTCACGCCGTCGAGGATCGCCACCGCGGTGGCGAGCGCATAGGCGAGCTCCTGCGCCGGCGTCGCGCCCGCCTCCTGCAGATGATAGGAGCAGACGTTCATCGGATTGAACTTGGGGCATTCCTTCGTGGTGAAGAGAATGAGGTCCTGCGTCAGGCGCAGCGACTGCGCGGGCGGGAAGACATAGGAGCCGCGCGAGAGATATTCCTTGATGATGTCGTTTTGCGTCGTGCCCTGCAGCTTGACGCGCGGCGCGCCCTGCTCCTCGGCGGCGGCGATGTAGAGCGCCATCAGCCACACGGCGGTGGCGTTGATGGTCATGGACGTGTTCATCTCGGCGAGCGGAATGCCGTCGAAGAGGGTGCGCATGTCGCCCAGATGCGACACAGGCACGCCGACCTTGCCGACCTCGCCGCGCGACAGAATGTGGTCGCTGTCGTAGCCCGTCTGCGTCGGCAGGTCGAAGGCGATGGAGAGACCCGTCTGACCCTTGGCGAGATTGGAGCGATACAGCCGGTTCGACGCCTCGGCGGTCGAGTGACCGGCGTAGGTGCGGAACATCCAGGGCTTGTCGCGGCGCGGGGCAGACGTATCGTTCATTTTGGTCCTCCTCGCCGCTGCGATAGCATGGCCGCGACGCAGGCGGAAGCGGGCGAGACGCCGCTGTTCGCCGCATGAGAGAAGGCCACAAAGAGACAGGCGAGACCGTCGCCGCGGCTCACTCCGCCGCCCGCGCCTCCGCGAGATCACGCGCCTCCGGCGGCCACAGCTCCCGCAGCGGCGCCGGCAGATCGGAGACCACCTTGGCGGTTTCGTTGAAGTCGATCTCCCGCCAGATCACCGCGAACACCGCCCGCGCCGCCGTTCCCGCGTCGACCGGAAAGCCACGCGGCAGCTCTCTCGCGATGCGGGCCTCGAATTCGTCGAGGCGGCGCCAGAGGTCGGGCTGGCCGGCGGGCCGCCAGCCGGCGAAATAGATGCCGCGCACGAGCAGGGGGAGTTGTGCGCCGAGATGCGCCGCCTGCTCGATCGTCAGCCGGTCGCGCAGCGCGTGGAGCACGGCGCGCAGCGCGCTGTAGGCGTGCGGCCGGTCGCCGAGGCGATGGTCTTCCGCGAGCGCCTTGAGCCAGGCATTTGTCTGCTGAACCGTGTGATCGAGGGCCGCCACTTGTGTTTCGCTCATGGCTTTCCATCTCCCTGGGAGCCGCGCCGGCGCCGACGCCTCTACGTCCCGTTTCGGGGAGGAGGCGTAAGGGATTATCTATCGCGCATCGGCCAGGCGGCGCGCCTCGACGACCCGATCGGGCGCCCATAGGCCAAACCTGCCCGATCCATCGGAATTTTCACCCTATCCCGCGCGTCGCCGGACGATTATAAGCTCGCCGGTTATTGCTGCGACGCCGCAATGCCTCATGGAGTGGAGGGAGCTTTACCTTGAGCGAGAAGAAAGACCTTTACGAGTTGGGCGAAATCCCGCCGCTCGGCCATGTTCCCAAGAACATGTACGCCTGGGCGATCCGGAAAGAGCGCCATGGGCCGCCGGAGACGGCGATGCAGCTCGAGGTTCTCCCGACCTGGGAGCTCGACAGCCATGACGTGCTCGTCCTCGTAATGGCCGCCGGCGTCAACTACAACGGCGTCTGGGCCTCGCTCGGCGAACCCATCTCCCCGCTCGACGGCCACAAGAATCCCTATCATATCGCCGGCTCCGACGCGTCGGGCATCGTCTGGGCGGTCGGCTCCAAGGTGAAGCGCTGGAAGGTCGGCGACGAAGTCATCATCCACTGTAACCAGGACGATGGCGACGACGAGGAATGCAACGGCGGCGACCCGATGTTCTCGCCCTCGCAGCGCATCTGGGGCTATGAGACGCCGGACGGCTCCTTCGCCCAGTTCTGCCGCGCGCAGGACCGCCAGCTCATGCCGCGCCCCAAGCACCTCAGCTGGGAAGAGTCGGCCTGCTATACGCTGACGCTCGCCACCGCCTATCGCATGCTCTTCGGCCATGAGCCGCATGAGCTGAAGCCCGGCCACAATGTGCTGGTCTGGGGCGCCTCGGGCGGCCTCGGCGTCTTCGCCGTGCAGCTCTGCGCCGCCTCGGGCGCCAACGCCATCGGCGTGATCTCGGACGAGTCGAAGCGCGACTACGTCATGTCGCTCGGCGCCAAGGGCGTGATCAACCGCAAGGACTTCAAGTGCTGGGGCCAGCTCCCCAAGGTCAATTCGCCGGAATATGTCGAATGGACCAAGGAGGCGCGCAAGTTCGGCAAGGCGATCTGGGACATCACCGGCAAGAAGGACGTCGACATCGTCTTCGAACATCCGGGCGAAGCGACCTTCCCCGTCTCCTGCCTCGTCGCCAAGCGCGGCGGCATGGTGGTGTTCTGCGCCGGCACGAGCGGCTTCAACATCACCTTCGACGCCCGCTATGTCTGGATGCGCCAGAAGCGCATTCAGGGCTCGCATTTCGCGCATCTCAAGCAGGCGGCGGCGGCGAACCAGTTCGTCATCGACCGTCGCATCGACCCCTGCATGTCGGAGGTCTTCGCCTGGGACAAGATCCCGCTGGCGCATATGAAGATGTGGAAGAACGAACATGCGCCCGGCAATATGGCGGTGCTCGTGAACGCCCCCGAGCCCGGCCTGCACACGGTCGAGGACGTGACCGAGGCCTATAACAGGAAGAAGTAAGGGCGCGACGCCCCGACGATCATTTTGACGGCGCGCCGGGCGACTGGCGCGCCGTTTTTTCTCGCTCCCCGCGCTTGCTGCGAGGTAGTCTGCCGCATGGCCCTCGCCCCGACGCCCGACCTGCGCGACGCGCTCATCGCCCTCATCGACTGGCATGTCGAGAGCGGGGTCGATCTCGCGCTCGATGCGGCGCCGCATGACCGCTACGCCGACAGCGCCCGCGGGCCGCAGGCGGCGGGCCTCCCCGCGCCGGCCCTCGCGCCCGGCCCCGCGCCCGCAGAACCCGTCTCCGAGCCCGCCGCGCCGCGCCGCCCGGCGCCCGTCATCGCCGCGCCGGACGAGGCCGCGCGGGCCGCCGAGGCGGAAGCCGCCGCGGCGCAGGATCTCGGCGCGCTCGCCGCGCGGCTCGCCGCTTTCCCCTATGCGCCCTTCCGCGAGATGGCCGAGCATTTCCTCTTCGCCGCCGGCACGCCCGGCGCGCCGCTCATGGCGCTCGACGCCGCGCCGGGCGCGACGGAGGAATCGAGCGGCGAGGCCTTCAGCGGCGACAAGGCGCGGCTGCTCGACAATATGCTCGCGGCGATCGGCCAGAGCCGCGAGAGCGCCTATCTCGCCTATGTCGCGCCCTGGCGTCCTGCGGGGGACCGGGCGCTCACGGCGCAGGAGATCGCGGTTTTCGCGCCCTTTGCGCGCCGCCACCTGGAGCTCGCGCGGCCGCGCGTCGTGCTGCTCTTCGGCGAGGCGCCGGCGCGCGTGGCGCTGGAGACGGGCGAGCCGGTCAGCCGGTTGCGCGGCAAGCCCTTCGACCTCGCCGGCGGGACACGGGCGTTCGTGTTCAGCGGGCTCGACACTCTGCTCAAAAGCCCGGCGCTGAAGCCGGCCGCCTGGCGCGATCTGCGCGCGGCGGCGGCGCTGCTGCAAGGGTAGGGCCGCGGCGGGCGCTATTCGGCGGCCGCGCCTTCCTTCTCGCCCCCATAGCGGCGGGCGACGTAATCCTCGACGATGCGGGTGAACTCCTCGGCGATGCCCTCGCCGCGCAGCGTCATGGCCTTTTTGCCGTCGATGAAGACGGGCGCGGCCGGCGTCTCGCCCGTGCCGGGAAGCGAGATGCCGATGTCGGCGTGTTTCGACTCGCCGGGGCCGTTCACGATGCAGCCCATCACCGCGACATTGAGCGTCTCGACCCCCGGATATTGCGCGCGCCAGATCGGCATGCGCTCGCGGATATGCTCCTGAATGTCGCGGGCGAGCTCCTGAAAGACGGTCGAGGTGGTGCGGCCGCAGCCGGGGCAGGCCGCGACGAGCGGCACGAAGGTGCGGAACCCCATGGTTTGCAGGATTTCCTGCGCGACGCGCACTTCGAGCGTGCGGTCGCCGCCGGGCTCGGGAGTGAGCGAGACGCGGATCGTGTCGCCGATGCCGTCCTGCAGCAGGACGCCCAGCGCCGAGGCCGAGGCGACGATCCCCTTCGAGCCCATGCCGGCCTCGGTGAGGCCGAGATGAAGCGCATAGTCGCTGCGCTGCGCGAGCATGCGATAGACGGCGATGAGGTCCTGCACCGCGGAGACCTTCGCCGAAATGACGATGCGGTTCTTCGCCAGGCCGATCTCCTCGGCGCGGGCGGCCGACATCAGCGCCGAGCGCGCCAGCGCCTCGCGCGTCACCGCGCGCGCGTCGATCGGCCGGTCCGAGGCGGCGTTGATGTCCATCAGATAAGTGAGCAGCTCCTGATCGAGCGAGCCCCAATTGGCGCCGATGCGCACCGCCTTGTCGTGCTTCGCCGCGAGTTCGACGATCGCCGCGAACTGGCGGTCCTTCTTGTCCTTGAAGCCGACATTGCCCGGATTGATGCGATATTTGGCCAGCGCCTCGGCGCAGGCCGGATGATCGGCGAGGAGCTTGTGGCCGATGTAATGGAAATCGCCGACGAGGGGGACGTTGATCCCCTTGCGGTCGAGCTTCTCGCGGATATGCGGCACGGCCGCCGCCGCCTCGTTGCGATCGACGGTGATGCGGACGATCTCGGAGCCCGCCTGCGCCAGCGCCGTCACCTGCGCGACGGTCGCCTCGACGTCCGCCGTGTCGGTGTTGGTCATCGACTGCACGACGATCGGCGCGCCGCCGCCGACCGTCACGGCGCCGGCGCCCGAGCCGATCCGCACGGCGCAGGTCTTTTTGCGAGGCGCGGGCTCGGCGGAAACGGGATCGGGCAGGCGGGACTCGGTAGCGTCGGTCATCTCGTCACGGCTCCGTTGAATGGCTTTCGCCCTAGGTCGCGCGGAATGAGGCGCGGGTCAAGCGCGCGGCCAGGAGGCTATGTGGGAGGGCGCTCGATTAACCCATCTTCCGGCGCGGATCGTAGTGATGCCGCTCGCGCAAGTCCCGCAGCCGCGCCTCGAATTCGGCGTCCGGCTCCTCGGGCAACATGAGTTTCAGCGTCACATAGAGATCGCCGGCCGGCTTGCTCTCGGTCTGGGGCAGGCCCTTGCCGCGCAGGCGCAGCACGCGGCCGCCGTTGGAGCCCGCCGGCACGGCGAGCTCGACCTTGCCGTCGAGCGTCGGCGTCTGCACCTTCGCGCCCAGCGCCGCCTCGTAAATCGTCACCGGCAGATCGAGCCGCAGATCCCGTCCTTCGGGTTTGAAGTAGGGGTGGGGGGCGATCTTCACCGTCACCAGCGCGTCGCCGGGCTCGCCGCCGCGCCCGCCCGGCTGGCCCTGTCCGCGCAGGCGGATCTGCTGGCCGTCCTCCACCCCGGCGGGAACCTTGACTTCGAGCGTGCGGCCGGAGGGCAGAATGACGCGGGCCGAGCCGCCCTTGGCGGCGGTTTCGAGCGGCACGGTCGCCGTCGCGGCGACGTCCTCGCCACGCTCGGGCGTCGGCTGGGCGCGCCGGCGCCCGCCGAAGAGATCGGCGAAGAGGTCGCTCGGGTCGAAGCCGCCGCCCCCCTGGCCGCCGACATTGAATTCGAAATGCTGGTTCGCCCCCGGCCCCGCGCCCGCCGAGCGCCAGGCGCGCGAGAAGCCGCCCTGCCCCGCGCCGGCGCCGAAGCCCTCAAAGCCCCTGGGCTTGCCGTCGGCTCCGATCTCGCCCCGGTCGTATTGGGCTTTCTTCTTCTCGTCGCCGACGATTTCGTAGGCCGTATTGATTTCCGCGAACCGCTCCTTGGCCTTGACGTCGTCCTTGTTGCGGTCGGGATGGTATTTCTTGGCGAGCTGGCGATAGGCCTTCTTGATGTCGGCCGCGCTCGCCGATTTGGAAACGCCGAGTACGTCGTAAGGATCGCGCATTGTGTCCAATCAGCCCATGGGAGCGCCCGCCCGAAGCGGCGCGGGCGCAAATGTCATGAAAAGTCTATGTGGGAGAAACGCCGCCCCAACGCAAGCGCGAGCCGGGCGGATTTTAAAGCTTCGTCGGCGCTTTCGCGAAATCCTCGAGCGCCTTGCCTTCGGGATCGAGGCGGGCGAGGGCGTCGTTGACCGCCTCGATCTGGCTCGGCTCCCCGCCCGCCATATTTTCCTCGGTCGCCCGCATCAGGGCGCGGGCGTCGAGCTCCCAGCGTTTGAGGATTTCGATTTTCATGAGCTTGGCCAGCGACGGCGTTTCAACGATCTCGCTCGGCGCGTCGAAAACAGAAGACGGGGAGACGAGGGCCTGCTCGATTTCGGCGGCGCCCAGGGAAGCGACTTTCATCTTTGCATCCGGTTGGAGTGAATGTCTCGAACGCGCAAGCGGCGCCTGTGTTCCCGCGGCCGTCAGCCCGCGGCCGCGTCGATGATCAGCTTCACGTTCAGCGCGATGACGCCCGCCGCGATCACGGCCGCGACAAGGGTCGTGCGGCGGGGCGCGACGAGCGCGCCCATCACGTCGCGACGCGCGGTGAAGAGCACGAGAGGGACCACCGCGAAGGGCAGGGTCACGCTGAGAACCACCTGGCTCAGCACCAGAAGCCGCGCCGTCGCGCTCTCGCCGGCGTAGAGCGTGACGGCGATGGCGGGCGCGATGGCGATCGCCCGAGTCACGAGGCGCCGCGCCGCGGGGGCGAGACGCAAATGGACGAAGCCCTCCATCACGATCTGCCCGGCGAGCGTGGCGGTGACGGTCGAATTGAGCCCGCAGGCGATGAGCGCCACGGCGAAGAGCTTCGCGGCCAGGGGCTCGCCGAGCAGCGGCGCGATCAGCCGATGCGCCTCGCCGAGCTCGGCCACCTGATCGAGCCCCCGGGTATGAAACACGGCCGCCGCCAGCACCAGGATTGCGCCATTGACGAGCAGCGCGAAAAAGAGCGCGAGGGAGCTGTCGAGCACGGCGAAGCGGATGGCTTCGCGCTTCTGCCGCGCCGAGACGCCCACGGCGCGGGTCTGGACGACGAAGGAATGCAGGAAGAGATTGTGCGGCATCACCGTCGCGCCGAGAATGCCGAGCCCGAGATAAAGCATCTCGGGATCGGCGAGGAAGCGCGACGTGGGAACGAGGCCCCGCGCCACCGCCGCCATGTCCGGCCGCGCCATCACGAGCTCGGCGGCGAAACAGAAGCCGATCAGACCGAGCATCGACACGACGAAAAGCTCGATCTTGCGAAAGCCCAGCCGTTCGAAGGCGAGCACGAGAAAGGCGTCGAGCGCCGTCGCGACGATGCCGAGGGCGAGCGGCAGGCCGAAAAGCAGCTCGAGTCCGATCGCCGTGCCGATCACTTCCGCGAGATCGGTCGCGAAAATGCCGGCCTCGGCGAGGAGCCAGAGGAAGACCGCCACCGGAAAGGGCATATGGGCGCGGCAGGCCTGGGCGAGATCGAGCCCGGCGCCGACGCCGAGCCGCGCCGAGAGGGACTGCAGGACGATGGCCATGAGGCTCGAGAGCACGGCGACGAAAAGCAGCGCCGTTCCAAACTTGGAGCCGCCGGCGAGCGCCGTCGCCCAATTGCCGGGGTCCATGTAGCCCGTGGCGACGAGATAGCCGGGGCCGAGAAAGACGAAGATGCGATTGACGAGCTTGCCGCCGGCGGGAACCGCCACGGAGCGCCTCAGCTCTCCGCTCGTCGACCCCCACGGCGCGGATGTGGCCACGTGAACCCCTCCCGAACGTCGCCCGTCCGCGGGCGCCCGTTCGCGGAGGCGGCGGATTTCAGGAAACGACCTTGCGCAGCAACGCTTCGAGGCCTTCCGGGAAGATCAGCTCACAAGACGCAGCGATCTCGTCGGCAGACCACCACCGCCATCCGAGAAGATGCGTCTTCTCCTCTGGCGTGAGGCTTTGCGGGGCAGGCGCAAACTCTTCCGTTCTGATGAGGAAATAGCGCTCGATCGCCTGGCGCCAATCGTCGCCGAGCTCCATGGGGAATTCGCGCGTCGCCACGACGGGGCCCAGGTCCTGGCCGATCAGCAGGCCCGTTTCTTCGTGAACCTCCCGCCGCAGCGCCGTCTCGAAGCTTTCGCCCTCCTTGAGCGCGCCGCCCGGCGTCGCCCAGAAGTGATGATGCCCGAGCGCCAGAAAATGCGGCGACAGCCCGCCCGCATATTGCATCAGCAGCGCCCGGCCCGAAGGCGCGACGACGAGCGCGCGGGCGGCCTCGCGGCGGGGCAGCGGCGCGCCGTCCCAGGGCGCGGCGATCTCCGAGCGCCCCTCCGGCCGCGCCCAGTCGACGAGCGACCATTTGCCGCCCTCATAGGCGACCCAGTTCGGCGTCGCATTGAGGATCGGATGCTCGCGCTTCTCGGAGAGCGCCCGGCCGGTGGCCATGCGCCAGGCGATGTCGAGGACGCCCGCATGGGCGACGACGAGCACGGTGAGCCCGGCGCTTTCCCGCGCGATGTCGGCGAGGACGGAGCGGATGCGGCGCGAAAACTCCTCGAGCGTCTCCCCTTCGGGCGCGGCGAAATCCGGCCTGCGGGAAAGATAATGCGGATAGTCGTCGGCGTATTTGACCTGCACCTCGGCGTGCGTATGGCCCTGCCAGGCGCCGTCGTCCTTCTCGCGCAGCCGCTGCGTCGCCCGCACCTCGAGGCCGAGCGCGCCGGCGATGGGCGCGGCGGTGGCGAGGGCGCGGCGCAGATCGCTGGAATAGACACGATCGAAATGCGCGCCGTCGAGCTCGCGGGCGAGGGCCTGCGCCTGCGCGCGCCCGCGCGCATTCAGGGCGATGTCGAACTGGCCCTGAAAACGGCGCTCGATGTTCCAGTTGGTCTCGCCGTGGCGGGCGAGACAGATGATGGTGCGGGTCATCGCTCGTCTGGGCGCTGCTCGTGACGCGGCGCTTGGCGCGCGCCGGGCTGTTCTGCCCTATCTTCGCGCAAAAGTCAGTCGCCTTTTGGCCCGGAGCCGCCGGCTCCCGCGCCTCAATGCCGCGCGGCGTAGGTGAATTCGCCGGCGCGAATATGCTCTGGCAAGGCTTCTGCGAAGCGCGCGACGGCCTCCTCGCCATAGGTTGCGACAAGTTCGCGCAGCGCCGCCGACAACGCCGCCTGGGCGAATGAATCGCTCTCGATTCCCGCCAGGATCGCCTCGGCGAAGGCTTCGGTCACATAGGCCAGGGCGGCGCGCTGCTGCTCGCCGCCGGCCTCGTCGAAAGTCGCTAGGTTCAGCTGCATCATGGGAGGCACTTTAGACAACGCGCCCCCGCGGCGCGACCGGCCTCTTTCCAAAAGGTTAATTGCCGCTTGCGGGAAACCTCACGGAACGCCGAAGCGGTAGCTGACCTCACGGGAGATTTTGGCCGCCTCGTCGAGATAGCGCGCCGTCGCGTCCCTGGCGTTCTGGGTGCAGGCCCGATAGGTCAGCTCATAGCCATGAAAGCCGCGGTTGAAGGCCGCGACATATTTGTCCCGCCGCGGGCCGCTCGGGGCCTCCGCCTCGATCAGGGCGGACATTTTGTCGCGCCACTCGGCGCCGTCCTGCTCCTGGCAGAGGTCGCGCAGAAAGGCGAGCGCGCCGAGCACTTCCGAAAGCCGCACGAGCTGCCCCTCATAGGGCGGCGGCGGCGCCTCCCCGCCGGGCGCACCCGGTTTGGCGGCGGTCTCCGGCTGCCCCTTGGCCGCCTCCCCCTTCTTCTTGGCCTTGGCGGCCGCCGCGTCGGGGCGCTTCTTCTCCTTGTCCGCGCGCGGGACGTCGCGAGCGGGCCGTGGCGGCGCGCGCTCGGGACGGTCGGGGCCAAAGAGATTGTCGAAAATCCCCTGGGCCCCGGCTTCGAAGCTCGGGAGCGAAACGCAAGCGAGCGCAAGGAAGGCGAGGCTGCGTCTCATGGCGAGGCTGCGCTTCATGGATAAAGGCGCTCCTTGCGCCAGTCATGATCCGGCGCCTCGCGGAAGAAGCGCAGCCGGTCGTGCAGACGGAAGGGACGGTCCTGCCAGAACTCCATGGCGACCGGCTGGATCCGGAAGCCGCGCCAATAGGGCGGACGCGGTATGTCGCCGATCGCATATTTGGCCGCATAGGCCGCGACCGACTTCTCCAGCGCGAATCGGCTCTCCAGCGGACGCGACTGCTGGCTCGCCCAGGCGCCGATGCGCGAGTCGCGCGGGCGACTCGCATAATAGGCGTCGGACTCCGCCTCGCTCACCGCCTCCACGGGGCCGCGCAGACGCACCTGGCGGCGCAGCGATTTCCAGTGGAAGAGCGCCGCCGCCTTCATATTGGTGGAGAGCTGGCGGCCCTTGGCGCTTTCGGCGTTGGTGTAGAAGACGAAGCCCTCGGGGCTCCATTCCTTCATCAGCACCATGCGCGCGTCCGGAAGGCCGTCGGCGTCGACGGTCGCCACGACCATGGCTTCCGGATCGTTGATCTCCTTATGCCGCGCGTCCTCGAACCACCGTCCGAAGAGCTCAAAGGGTTCTACTGCTTCGACAAAGTCACCCGACGTTAACGCGTTCACGCGAAAATCCTCTCTCGAGCGCCCGGCGTGGCGCGCCGCGTTTGGAAGGCAGCCCTTTGCAGTTCTTGCGTATCAGACATATAACCGATGGCCCGTTTGCTCAATTCCCGCGCCTGCGCATCATCGGCGCGCTCGCCGTCGCCGGCGCCCTTTCGGGTTGCTCCATCGCCATTCCCGTTGCCTCTTCCAACAATTCCGCCCTGTGGCGGGGCGCGCCGGAAGATGCGACCGGCTCCATCGCCCGTCCCGCGCCGAAGCTCTCCCGCCATCTCGACGCCGAGGATATGCGCCGCGCCATGGCGGCGATGGGCACGGCGCTCGATCCCCAGGGGAGCGGCGCGAGCGTCCATTGGGACAATCCGCAATCGGGGGCCAGGGGCTCCTTCACGCCCGTCGGACAGGCCTATCCGCTCGACGGCAAGATCTGCCGCGGCTTTGTCGCGGACATCGAAGCCGGCGAAACCGGCGAGAAGCTCAAAGGCGCCGCCTGCCGCGAGAAATCGGCGGACTGGGCGCTGACCGAGGCGAAGCCCGTCAAAAGCTAGATTTTTCGCGACTAACCCGGCTTGCGGTCGACGAGCCACAGGGCCGCGACGAAGAAACCCTTCGAAACCGGCAGAAAGACCAGCGCGGCGACGATCGTGACGAGGACGAGGATCGCCGCCTCCTGCCAGTAGGGCAGGAGTTCGCCGCGCTCCAGAAAGATCAGCAGCGGCACGACGATATGCGCGACGAGGCCGATGGTGAGCCAGGCCGGCCCGTCGTCGGCGTCGAGCCCCTCGAAGCTTTCGCCACAGTGCGGACAGGCGTCGCGGCGTGTCAGATAGCCTTCGAAAATGCGCCCGGCGCCGCAGCGCGGGCATTTCATCGACGCGCCGCGCCACAGGGCCAAGGGCGTCGAGGCGGCGTCGCGCGCCGGAACATGCTTTTCAGTCATAAGGCTTTTTTCACCTTTCACCGTCCCGAATCAAGCGCCCCCGATTCGGACCGGCTTTGTGCCGGTTTTCGTCCCGGCCTTCCCGGAACGGGACGCACCGGAGCCCCTTGCGTTCAGGCCCCGGCAAGGTTTTTGAATTCTTCCGGCGCAAAGGTAAGCTCGTCGCCCGACCCCGGAGCCTCCCCATGTCCAAACCCTTCGGCAAGCGCCGCCTGATCGCAACGAGCCTCCTCGCGCTGCTCGTCGTCCCGGCCTTCTTTCTGTCCATGCGGGTCTTTGCCGCGTGGCGGGCCGGCTACGAGTGGAACGAGATGGATTGGGACGGCAAGGGTCATACGACCGTCCTCGATTTCCTCAAATCGGCCGAGATCGGCCGGCGGCCGGCGCTGGTCGGCGACCGGAGCTGCGTCGAATATTTCCTTCATCGGGACGGGATCGTGGTGAAGACCGCCTGTCCCCGCTAGCCTGCCCCCGCTAGCCAGCGCCCGGCGGGCGGCGCCCCGCGCCATTGCCATTCCGGCCGGTCTGCGCTAGCTCGACGCGTCTTTTCCCGCGCGGCCAAAGTGCCGGCGGACGCGCGACCGGAGCCTTGCCCCCATGAAACTTCCCAACCAGTTCTATCGCCCGCTCGCCATCGGCGCCCCCGAGCCCTATCGGGAGCTCCCGGTCAAGGTCGAGCGCATGATTCATTTCGTGCCGCCGCATGTCGAGAAGATGCGGGCGAAGGTTCAGGACATCGCCAAACAGGTCGACGTGGTGCTCGGCAATCTCGAGGACGCGATTCCCGCCGACGCCAAGGAAGCCGCCCGCGCCGGCTTCATCGAGATGGCGAAGAACACGGATTTCGGCTCGACGGGCCTGTGGACCCGCATGAACGCCCTGAACAGTCCCTGGGCGCTCGACGACATGATCGACATCGTCGGCGCGGTCGGAAACAAGCTCGACGTCGTCATGCTGCCCAAGGTCGAAGGCCCCTGGGACATCGCCTATCTCGACCAGCTGCTCGCCCAGCTCGAAGCCAGGAACGGCGTCAGGAAGCCCATTCTCATCCACGCCATTCTCGAGACGGCCGAGGGCGTGAAAAACGTCGACGCCATCGCGTCCGCCTCGCCGCGCATGCACGGCATCAGCCTCGGCCCGGCGGATCTCGCGGCCTCGCGCGCCATGAAGACGACCCGCGTCGGCGGCGGCCATCCGGAATACAAGGTCATCGCCGACGCCGCCGGCGACGCGCCGCGCGCCGTCTTCCAGCAGGATTTGTGGCACTACACCATCGCAAAAATGGTCGACGCCTGCGCCGCCGCCGGCATCAAGGCCTTTTACGGTCCCTTCGGCGATTTCTCCGACGCCGCCGCCTGCGAGGTCCAGTTCCGCAACGCCTTCCTGCTCGGCTGCGCCGGCGCCTGGTCGCTGCACCCGACCCAGATCGAGATCGCCAAGCGCGTCTTCTCACCCGATCCGGCCGAAGTCGCCTTCGCCAAAAAGGTGCTGGACGCCATGCCGGACGGCACCGGCGCGGTGATGATCGACGGCAAGATGCAGGACGACGCCACCTGGAAACAGTGCAAGGTGGTGGTCGATCTGGCGAAGCAGGTCGCGGCGAAGGACGCCGATTTCGCGAAGATTTACGGGCTGTGAGTCCCCCGCCCCTCCCGCCTCGCCGCGGGAGGGGCGCAACCGCGCCATTGACAGCCGCCCCGCGCCGCTCCTAAAAAGCCCGTCAATCTCGGTTCGAGAAAACCGTTCAACCCGCCGAGCCGTCCCAAGAGACGGCAGGTCAACGCCCGGCAGCGCGATGCGCCCCCGGGCGCGTTTTGCTTTGGAGCGGCGGCCGGCGCGAGCCCCCGTCGCGGGAGAGAAGACATGTTCGAGAGCCTTTCCGACAAGCTCTCCGCCGTATTCGACAGGCTGACGAAGCGCGGGTCGCTGACCGAGGCGGACGTCAACGAGGCCCTGAAGGAAATCCGGCGGGCGCTGCTCGAGGCCGACGTGGCGCTCGACGTGGTGCGCTCCTTCGCCGACAAGGTGCGCGACCGCGCGGTCGGCGCGGGCGTCATCAAATCGGTCTCGCCCGGCCAGATGGTCGTCAAGATCGTCAACGACGTGCTGATCGAGACGCTCGGCGAGACGACGGAGAGCATCGACCTCGCCTCCAAGCCGCCGGTCGCCATCATGATGGTCGGCCTGCAGGGCGCGGGCAAGACGACGACCACCGCCAAGATCGCCAAGCGCCTCAAGGAGCGCCACGGCAAGCGCGCGCTGATGGCCTCGCTCGACGTGAAGCGCCCGGCCGCGCAGGAGCAGCTCGCCGTCCTCGGCCGGCAGGTCGAGGTCGATACGCTGCCCATCGTCGCCGGCCAGACGCCGATCCAGATCGCGCGCCGCGCCATGGAGGCCGCGCGCCTGCAGGGCTATGACGTGGTGCTGCTCGACACCGCCGGCCGCACCCATATCGACGAGCCGCTCATGCAGGAGATGGCGGACATCAAGTCCTACGCCAGCCCGCATGAAATCCTGCTCGTCGCCGACGCGCTGACCGGTCAGGACGCGGTCAATCTCGCCAAGAACTTCGACGAGCGCGTCGGCCTCACCGGCATCGTATTGACGCGTATGGACGGCGACGGCCGCGGCGGCGCGGCGCTCTCCATGCGCTTCGTCACGGGCAAGCCGATCAAGCTCATCGGCTCCGGCGAAAAGATGGACGCGCTCGACGAATTCTCGCCGCAGCGCATCGCCAACCGCATTCTCGGCATGGGCGACATCGTCGCGCTCGTCGAGAAGGCGGCGGCGGCGATCGACGCGGAGGAGGCCCGCAAGGCCGCCGCGCGCATCGCCAAGGGCAAGTTCGACCTTCAGGACCTCTGCGACCAGCTCGCCCAGGTCGAGAAGCTCGGCGGGTTCGGCGGCATCATGGGGCTCCTGCCCGGCGTCGCCAAGATGAAGGACCAGATCGCCAAGGCCAATCTCGACGAGGGGCTGATCAAGCGCCAGCGGGCGATCATCCTCTCCATGACCCCGCAGGAGCGCCGCAACCCGGACCTTCTCAAGGCCTCGCGCAAGAAGCGCGTCGCGGCGGGCTCCGGCGCCAAGGTCGAGGAGATCAACAAGCTTCTCAAGCAGCATCGCCAGATGGCCGATCTCATGAAGTCCTTCGGCGCCGGCAAGCGCGGCGGGCTCATGGGCAAGGCCGCCCAGATGATGGGGCTCGGCCCCAAGGGCATGGAGATGCCGTCTCAGGAAGAGTTGCAGAAGTTGCAGGAGAAGCTCGGCGGGCCCGGCGCCCCCGGCCTTCCGGCCGCTCCCCCGGCCGACCTCCTTGCGAAGCCGAACCTTCCGGGGCTCGGCGGCGGACTGCTGAGCGGGCTGAACCCGTTCGGAAAGAAAAAGTAACCACGAAAAGCTCAAAGGAACTGACATGTCTCTCAAGATTCGCCTCGCCCGCGGCGGCGCCAAGAAGCGCCCCTTCTATCGCGTCGTCGTCGCCGACTCGCGCTCGCCCCGCGACGGCCGCTACATCGAGAAGCTCGGCACCTTCGACCCGCTGAAGGCCAAGGACGCCGCCGACCGCGTGGTGCTCGACGCCGAAAAGGCCAAGGACTGGCTCGCCAAGGGCGCCCAGCCGACCGACCGCGTCGCCCGCCTGCTCGACGCCGCCGGCCTGATGAAGCGCGAGACGCGCAACAATCCGGAAAAGGCCAAGCCAAAGAAGAAGGCGCAGGAGCGCGCCGCCGCCGCCGCCGAAGCGGCCGCCGCTGCGGAGTAAGTTCCGCAAGCACGCTCTCCACCCTCCCCCTTGCGGGGAGGGTGGCCCCGCGAAGCGGGGTCGGGTGGGGGGCTGCTGGCATAAAGGCCTTCGAGGTCCCGCCGTCCGGGCGGCCCCCACACGGCGCGCGTTGCGCGCCACCCTCCCCGCAAGGGGGAGGGATCGGGTCCCCCCGATTGGGGCTCCAGCGGCGACACGCTCATGAACGCCAGAAACAACCTCGTCCTTCTCGGCCGCTTCGGCGCCCCGCATGGCGTGCGTGGCGAAATCCGCCTGCAAAGCTTCACCGGCGACCCGCTGGCGATCGCCGATTACGGGCCGATGCGCGACAAAAGCGGCGCCCGGACCTTCACCCTTCTCTCCGTCCGGCCGCAGGGCAAGGACATGCTCGTCGCCCGCGTCGAGGGCGTCGCCGACCGCACGGCCGCCGAGAGGCTCACCGGCGTCGAGCTCTATATCGCCCGCGACAGGCTTCCCGCGCCGGAAGACGACGACGAGTTCTACCTCGCCGATCTCATCGGCCTGCGCGCCGAGACCCGCGCGGGAGAAGAGATCGGCGTCGTCGTGGCCCTGCGCAACTTCGGGGCCGGCGACATCATTGAAGTCGCGCCGAAGGGCGGCGGCGAGACGCTGCTCTTTCCCTTCACCAGGGCGGTCGTGCCGGTGGTGAGCGTCGCGGAGGGCCGCGTCGTGATCGAACCGCCGGAGGAGATCGCGGGCGAAGGGCAAGACGCCGAAAAGGCGTGAGGGCTAGCGGCCCGCGGCGCCCCCATGCCATAAGCCCCCCATGTGGCGCGCGACGATCCTCACCCTTTTTCCCGAGATGTTTCCCGGCCCGCTCGGCCTCTCGCTCGCCGGCGACGCGCTCGCCCGCGGTGTCTGGGCGCTGGAGACGCGCCAGATTCGCGAGCACGGGATCGGCCGCCACCGCGCCGTAGACGATACGCCGGCCGGCGGCGGGCCGGGCATGGTGATGCGCGCCGATGTGCTGGCGGCGGCGATCGACGCGGCGCAGGCGGAAAATGATCCGAGGCCGCGCCTGTTGATGAGCCCGCGGGGCCGCCCGCTGACCCAGGCCCGCGTGCGAGATCTGGCGCGGGGGCCCGGCGCGATCATTCTCTGCGCGCGCTTCGAGGGCGTGGACGAGCGCATCATCGCCGCGCGCAACCTCGAAGAAGTCTCCATCGGCGATTACATTCTGTCGGGCGGGGAAATCGCCGCGCTTGCCCTCATGGACGCCTGCGTGCGGCTGCTTCCCGGCGTCATGGGCGAGGAGCTCTCGGGCGAGGAGGAAAGCTTCGAAGCCGGGCTTCTCGAATATCCGCATTACACGCGGCCGCGCGACTTCGAAGGGCGCCCGATCCCGGATATTTTGCTCTCGGGCGATCATGCGAAAATCGCCAAATGGCGCCATGAACAGGCGCTGGCGCTGACGCGGGCGCGGCGACCGGACCTTCTCGCGCGGGGAAAAGACTGACGGCGCGCCTTTGGCGTGCGCCTTTGGCGTCATGGCCGCGACGCGCGCGGCCAAGACGCGGAGTTAAAAGCCCTCAGCCCACGGGCTTCAGGGCGAGCGCCTTTTCGATCTCGGGCAGCGGATGCTTGGTCAGATCCTTGTCCAGCTCGCCGGCGACCTTGCCCTGCGCCTTGACCGACAGATCCTTGCGGATTTCGCCGAGGGTCCTGGGCGGCGCGACAATGACGATTTCCTTCAGCTCGCCGCTTTCGGCGGCGGCGTTGATGCGGTCGGCCATGGAGCGGGCGAAACGCTCTTCCTCGAGCTCGTGCCAGTCGACATTGCCCATGGCGCTTCGGGCGTGGGAGCCCGCCGAAGCGAAGGCGCGGCCCGGCGCGTCGGACCCTTGCGCGCGCGTCGCAGGGTTGTCGTCGATCCGCGTTTCGATGACGCGAAGATCGAGTATCTGGGCGTCGCCATGATTTTGGAAGAACAGCGCCCGCCGTCCGTCGCCGACGAGCACCCACGCCCCGTTGTGCACCGCAATCGCGCTCATACCGTCCCTCGTGATTAAAACTGACGCCTCTGGATGTGGCGGCTCAGTGAGGGGAGAGCAAGCTTGGCCGGGCGCGTCGGATCGACGCGCCGCCAGGGAGCGACAGGGGATCAGGCCGCGAGCTTTGCCCGCGGCGCCTGCTCCTGCTTCATCTTCTCGACAACGGCCATCAGATCGCGCTCGGCCTGGCCCGAAGCCGGCGCCCCGGCGTGGAGCCGGCGGGCGATGCGCGCCTCGTTGACGGCATAGGCCAGATAGCAGACGCCGGCGATGAACAGCAGCGCCGTGAAGGGCTCGCCATTGCCGAGGACGGAGAGGTCGGGGGCGCATTCATTGGCGTATTCGCAGGCGTCCGACCAATCCTGGAAATACTGTCTGACGTGTTCCAACATGGTGACCTCCTTGCCTGCCCCGCACGGAGCCGAAAAAGCCGCCGGCCCCCGGGCAAGCTATCTAGCGCATGTCCGCCGCGCCGGTTGTGCGTTGCAACATATATACTGCGCCCCGAAGCTTGCGCCAGTGTAAATTCAATCGTAGCGGTTGAAACTAACCTAAAGATTACAACCCTCTGCGTTATATCGCCGCACTGCAAAAGGATTGTGCAGACAGCATGGAAAACGACCAGTGAATGAGGGGGACAAAAAAAGAGGGGCCCCCGCGGGGACCCCTCGAACACGCCGAAGCGGCTGATATGCCGTCGTTTTAGCCTTCGAGCAGGCGGCGGGCGATGACCTGGGCCTGAATCTCCGCGGCGCCCTCGAAAATATTCAGGATGCGCGCGTCGCAGAGCACGCGGGAGACCGGATATTCGAGCGCGAAGCCATTGCCGCCGTGGATCTGCAGGGCGTTGTCGGCCGCCGCCCAGGCGACGCGGGCGCCGAGAAGCTTCGCCATGCCGGCCTCGAGATCGCAACGCTTGCCCTCGTCCTTCTCGCGCGCGGCGAAATAGGTGATCTGGCGCGCGACGTGAATCTCGACCGCCATGGAGACGATCTTGTTGTAGACGCGCGGGAAGGCGAACAGCGGCTTGCCGAACTGGATGCGCTCCTTGGCGTATTTCAGGCCGAGATCGAGAGCGCATTGGGCGACGCCGAGCGCGCGCGCCGCGGTCTGGATGCGGGCCGACTCGAAGGTCTCCATGAGCTGTTTGAAGCCCTTGCCCTCCTCGCCGCCGAGGAGATTTTCGGCCGGCACCTCGAAATTGTCGAAGCCGATCTCGAACTCCTTCATGCCGCGATAGCCGAGCACCTCGATCTCGCCGCCCGTCATGCCCTTGGCCGGGAACGGTGTCTCATCCGTGCCGCGCGGCTTCTCGGCGATGAACATGGAAAGGCCCTTGTAGCCCTTCTCGTTCGGATTGGTGCGGGTCAGCAGCGTCATGATGTCGGCGCGGACCGGATGGGTGATCCAGGTCTTGTTGCCCGTGACCTTGTAGACGTCGCCCTCGCGCACGGCGCGGGTGCGCAGGCCGGCAAGATCCGAGCCGTTGTTGGGCTCGGTGAAGACGGCGGTGGGGAGGATTTCGCCGGAAGAGATCTTCGGCAGATATTTGTTCTTCTGCGCCTCGGTGCCGCCGACGAGAATGAGCTCGCCCGCGATCTCGGAGCGGGTGCCGAGCGAGCCGACGCCGATATAGGCGCGCGACAGCTCCTCGGAGACGACGCACATGGCGATCTTGCCCATGCCCGAACCGCCGTACTGCTCAGGGATGGTGAGGCCGAAGACGCCAAGTTCGGCGAGGCCCGCGATCACCTCGAGCGGAATATAGGCGTTCTTCGCGTGCCACTCCTGCGCATAAGGCACGACATGGTCGGCCGCGAATTTGCGCATTTCGCTGCGGATGGCCTCCAGCGTCTCGTCGAGGCCCGAGGCGCCGATGGTCTCGGCGGCGGCATGGTGATCGATGAGCTCGGCGAGGCGCGCGCGGTTCGCCGGCGTATTGCCGGAAAGGATCAGCCGGTCGACCGAAGCCGGGCGCCGGGCGGCGATCTGCTGCGCGGAGAGGCCGAAGTCGGAGAGGCGGACGAATTCGCCCTGGCTCATCGGAATGCCGCCATAGACCTGCGCCAGCAATTCGGCGAAGCCGATCTGGTTCAGGAGCTCCTCGGTCTCGCCATAGGCGCCTTCGGCCTGGAGGCGCTCGGCGTAATGGATCAGCTCCTTCAAGCCCTGCACATAGGTCGCGAACCAGGCGAGGCCGTGGGCGGCGTGCTGATCGGCCTCGAAGAGGGCGTTGTCGATCCGGCCGTCGCGCGAGACGCGGGCGCGCACGCTGGCGAGCCCCTCATTGTAGAGCGCCTCGACGGCGGCGAGCGCCTCTTTGGCGTCGGCGAGCCAGGTGGCGGGTTCGATTTTCAACGCGACGGCTGCGGTCATGGAGCTTCCTACCCGTAATTGAGGCCCGTTGCGGGGCGGATAAGTGATTTTGCGCCTTACATGCCGTCATTTTGGCTGCGACGCAACAGCGCCGCCCTGCGCCGCATCATCGCGGGCGGGGCCGCTTCGCGCCTCGGGGCTCGGGGCGCGCGACGCGCCGGAACCCCCGCCAGGCGAGGAAGGCGAGCAGCAGCGTCGGTAGCGCCATCCCGAGCAGCGCCGAGCCGACGGCGCTCTCGGGCGCCGGAGTCTCCGCGAAGCGCGGCAAGGCGTCGTAATCGGCGGCGGTCATCGCCTGCCCCGCTTTGGCGCGCGTGAGGAAAAAGGCCCGCCAGTCGAGATGGAAGGCGCTCAGCCGGTCGAGGAAGTCGCGATAGCGCGCCTCTCCCGCTCCTGCGACGTCGGCGAGCGCGCCATAGGCGAGCAGGGTGGGCGAAAGAAAGCTCAGGCGATCGACCAGGGCGCGCTGGCGGGAGAGCGCCGCGTCATGCGCCGCGATGACGCCCTCGACGCGCTCGAAGGCCGCCTCCTGCGTCGCAAGCCGGCGCAGCGTTCCTTCCCGCGCGCCGGCGGGTTTCTGACCCGCATGCTCCTCGACATAACGGGCGAGCATGGCGTCGCGGCTCTTGTCGGCGTCAGTCGCCGCGGCGCGGGCGGCGAGCGTCATGTCGATGCGCGAGGGCGCGGGATAGACGAAGGCGGCGAGGCTGTTGATCCCGGCGGGCGCCAGAAGGGCGAGGGCCACCCAGGCGCCGATGAGGGTCAGCGCATTGAAGGCGGAGCTTTGTCCGAGCCCGTCGACGGCCGCCGCCAGCGCCGCCCAGAAGAGGCCATAGACCAGAATGACCGCGACGAGCCGCAGGAAGCTCGCAGAGGCGAGCGCGTCCCAGCCCGCGAAAAGCCCGATGCCGAGGGCGGTCGCGAGCAGCATGATGGCGATGGGCGCGACGAGGCGGGCGGCGAGCTTGCCGGCCAGCGCCGCGCCGGGGCGGCGCGCCGCGGCGAGCGTCATGACGAGCGTGCCCTGTTCGCGCTCGCCCGCGAGCAGATTGAAGGCGAGCGCCAGAATGACGAGCGGATAGACATGGACCACGATGAAGGCGAGATCGGTCGCGCCGCTCGACAGCAGCGCCGGGTTCTCGATCTCGTCTGCGAAGAGAAAAGCGTCCTTGGAGCCGCTCGTCACCCTGATGACCGCGGAGAGAAGATCGCTCTGGCCGACGGCGACGAGCGCGAGCGGCTGCGGCGCCAGCGCCGCGACGCGCGCCGCCGGCCCCGCGCCCATGAAGACGGCGTTGCGAGGGTCGCGATACGGGGGCGGCTCCTCCTGCGTCGCGCCGCTCTCGAGCCTTGCGAGCGACGTCTTGAGGCCATCGAGACGCTGCGCCTCCTCGGCCCGCGCGGCGGCGACGACCGCCTGCTGCGACGCGACTCGCCCCGCGCCGGCGTGGAGCGCAAAGAGCGCCGCGGCGGCGAGCGCGACGAGCGCCAGCCCGACGGCGCGCGCGCGGGCGAGAATCCGCGCCTCGGCGAAAAAGCCGGCGAGGAAGCTCTTCATATCGGCCTCAGGCGGCGGACCGCGACGACGGCGAAGAGCAGCGTGAGCGCCAGCCAGCCGAGAAGGCCTGCGATCGCTTCGCGCGCGCCGGCGAGCGCGACGCCGGCGCCGGGCGCGGCATAGGAGAAGGCCGCGATCCGCTTCCACAGTTCCGGCCCGGCGACGTAACGCTCGTCGCGCTGGAAGTGGATGATGTTGTCGCTCACCTCGTTCTGGATCAGGCGGCGATGCGCCTCGGCGGCGCTGGCGAAATCGAATTGCGCGCGGCTGTCCGTGCCCGCAAGCGCCATGGAGAGGGGCTGCAAGGCGAGAAGCGGGAACAGAAATCCTCCTGCCGCCCGCAACGCGTCCTGCTTTTCGAAGGCGCCCTGCAAGGCGCCGAAATGGCTGTCGTAGATCGCATAGCCCGCTTCGTCGTCGCGGCGCAGCGTCAGGCCCCGGAAGCTCACCGGCAAATCCTCGACGCGGCTTACCCCATATTTTTTGAGGGTCTCCTCGCGGAAGGCGATGAAGGCCGGATGTGTCTCGTCGTGGCCGAATGTCTTGGCCTTGTCCTTGGCGACCGCTGCGCGGAATTCCTGGGCGGTCGGGGTTGGCGCGAGCGCGCGCGCAACATCGGCGGAGAGGCGCGGCGCGACGAAGGCGTTGGCGAGCCAGAAGGCCAGCAGCGCGACGAGCGCGGCGCGGCTGTCGCGCGCCAGCGCCGACACGCCGAGCGCGAGAAAGGCGAAGCCCGTCAGATAGACGCCATAGCCGAGCGCGAGCCCCAGAAGGCGCAGGTACTGATCGGCGAGAGAGAGCTTCGCCGGATCGGCGAAAAGCGCCACGGCGGCGGCGGCGGCGAGAAAGGCCGGCGCGAGCAGCGCGGCCGCCGCGCCGAGCAGCGCCAGCGCCTTGCCGGCGAGAAGGTCCTGCGGGCGCACGCCGAGGCTCAAGACCTGCCTGAGCGCGCCGCTTTCGCGCTCGCCCGAAAAGCTCGCGAAACCCGTCAGCAGCACGACGAGCGGCGCGACGACCTGGAGGATGAAGGCGAGCGACAGGCCGCCGAGCCGGGCCGCCGTCCCGCCGTCCCGCGCCGGGCGGAACTGCGCCTCGTTCTGCTTGTGCGCCTCAAGCCACACCGCCGTCCCCACGTAAGGATCGACGCCCGGATCGGCGAGGGCGAGCGGGCTCGCCGGCTTGAAGGCGTATTGGCCGAAATGCGCGGCGGCGTGCGGATTCTTGGCGCCCTGCCCGGTCCAGAGCAGACGGTCGGCCTGCGCCGCGGCCTCGCGCTCGCGACCGATGCGGGCGTTCTCCGCCGCGCCGAAGCCGAGCGCGGCGAGCATCAAAAGCGCGGCGAAGGCGAAGAGCGCGACGAGCCTGCGATCGCGCCGCATCTCCAGCCATTCCCTCGCGGCCACCGCGCGGATGATCCGCCAGCGCCCGGGCGCCCCGGCGGGCGCGGCGGCGGGGGCGAGCGCCAGATCGCTCACGCCGCGCCCCCGGAGGCGACGATGTCGAGATAGGCGCGCTCGAGTCCGAGATGATCGACGTCCTCGGCCCCGAAAACGCGGGCGAGCCGCCCCTGCGCCATCACGCCGATCCGCGCGCCGCATTGCTTGGCGAGAAAGAGGTCATGCGTGACCATCAGCACCGAAAGCCCGTCGCGCCGCAGCCGTTCGACGAGCCTCGCAAATTCATTCGCCGCGAGCGGATCGAGCCCCGAGGTCGGTTCGTCGAGCACCAGCGCCTCCGCGCGCCGCGCCAGCGCGATGGCGACGCCGACCTTCTGGCGCATCCCCTTGGAATAGGACCGCACCGGCCGGGTCGCGGCGTCTTCGGGGAGGCCGGCGGCGACGAGCAGCGGGAGAAATTCGGAAGCCGGCGTCGCCGCGCCCGAGACCTCGACGAAATAGGCGAGATTCTCGAGCCCCGTCAGCGCGCCGTAGAGCGTCACCGTTTCGGGGATATAGGCGAGCCGGGCGCGCGCGCCGAGCGGGTCTGCCGCCGCGTCGACCCCGCAGACCAGCGCCTGGCCCGCCGTGGGGGCGAGAAAGCCGAGGAAGAGGTTGACGGTCGTCGTCTTGCCGGCCCCATTGGGGCCGAGCAGGCAGAAGACCTCGCCCGGCGGAACGGTCAGATCGAGACGATCGAGCGCCGGCGCGGCGGCGCCGTCGTATCGCTTGGTGAGACCGCGCGCCTCCAGCATGGCGATGTTTCTCTGAAAGCCGTCAGGCCGCAGGCGTCGCGGGGGCGGCGAGTTCGGCCGCGCGCTCGGGTCGCGCGAGGAAGGCGGACGGGATGTTCGGCCGTCCTTCTTCCGTCGATTGCGGCGCGGATTGGGGCGGCGTCTTCCATTCGAAGGCGTCGAGGCGCCCGGTCGCGGGCGAAATCGGCAGCCAGCGGCGCGAAACGACGCCGTCGGCCACCCAGGCCGGATCGCGCGGGGCGCGCGAGCCGCGGGCGAGCCATTCGCGCACCGGCCCGCTCGGGCCGTTCTCGGCGTCCTCGATCTCGGCCATCAGCAGGCAGGTATGCGCGGTCGGATGCTGGCCCTCGGCGACGAGCGGCGCCAGCGCCTCCCGCGCCTTGGGGAAGTCGCGCGCCGCCAGCGCCGCCTGGGCGAGCGCATGCCGGCCCTCGGGGGCCTGCGGGGCGAGCTTGACGAGCTTCTCCACCCGCGCCTCGCGCTGGCTGTTCGACTCGCCCGGCAGGGCCTCGACATAGACCTCGGCCAGATCGGGGTGCGGCGCGGTCGCGAAGACGCTTTCGATCAGCTTCAGCGCCTGCTTCTGGTCGCCGTGGCGGATCAGAACCCGCGCCGCCGTGACGGCGGCGGGCACGAATCCGGGCCGGCGCTTGAGCGCCTGCCGCGCAAGGTGGAGCGCGTCGTGCGGTTGCTCGCCCTCGCGGGCCATGGCCATGGCCGTCTCGATGACGGCGCGGTAACGCTGCGCCGTGGGAGCGTCGATCGCCTTGGCGGCGACGCTGTTTTCGAGCGCCTCGCGCGCCTTCTCCCAGTCGCCGGCCGCGGCGAGATGCTCCAGAACGGCGGCGCCGGCCCAGGGCAGCGGCGCGATCGCCTGCGCGGCCGCCGCGAAATGATGCGCGGCCTCCGCGTCCTCGCGCCGCTTCGCCTCCACATGCAGGCCGCGCAGGCCGAGAAGCTTGGTCTCGGGCTTCAGGGTCATCCTGTGGAAAGCCTTGGCCGAGGCGTTTCTGTCGCCCGAAAGCTGCGCCGCCTGCGCCACGAGAAGCTGCGTCAGCGGCTCGTCGGGCAGGAGCTTCTCGGCGAGCTGCGCCGCCTTGCGGGCGCGGGCGAGATCGCCGGCCCCGACCGCGACGAGGCCCTGGGAGAGCACGTCGAGGCCCCTGGCCTTGCGCCGCTCGCGCGAGCCGCCGGTGATGCGGCCGGGAAGCCGCACGAGGGCGACGACGATCGCCCAGACGAGGACCGTCGCGGCGAGAAGCAGCAGCAGTCCGCCCACGGCGACGGGAATCGTCGTCTCGATGTGGCGCCCCGCGAACTCCAGCGTCAGCGAGCCCGGCTGCTCGATCAGCCAATGGACCCCATAGGCGGCGACAGCGAGCGCGATCAGGAAAAAGAACAGAAAAAGCATGGAGACTCCCGCTTATTTCTTGCCGAGCGCGGCGATGGCGCCGTGCAGCAGATCGTCCGCGGCGCGCGCGGCCTCGACCCGCTGACGCAGCGTGGCGCCAAAATCCTTCGAATCCTCCCGCGCCGGTTCGGGGAGGCTGTCATAGAGGCTCAGGGCCGCCGCGAAATCATTGTGCGTCAAGGCCATTTCGATCCGGTGGAGCTTGCCTTCGAGGCTCTCGGGCTCCGCTTCGCCGGTCGGGCGCACTTTCACGAGCTTGCTCGCGCCCTGCAGAAGATGCTCGGTCAGCGCGCCGCTCTCCTGGCCGGCGTGATTCTCATGCGCCCGGATGCTCTTGGCCACGGGCTGGAAGGCTTGGCCGAGCTGAGCGCCCGTCGGGGCGCCCTTCTCGGCGAATTCGGTCAGCGCAGGCGCGGGCGACGGCTCCGCTCCGAGTCGGGCGTAGGCGGCGATCTCCTCGGCGAAAGGCCGGCCGGCCTCGAGCTCGCGCTGCACGGCGAAGGCCAGAACCACGGCCGCCCCGGAAGCGTCGGGCGCGGCGGCGGAGACGGAGGCGGGCTTGGGCGCCTCGGCCTCGGGGGCGGCGCGCGTCTCGTTTTTCGGCGCGTCCAGCCGCTCCCTCAGAGCCTTCACCTCGTCGCTCAGGGCGTCGATCTGGCCGACGAGCGCAAAGATCAGGTCACGATCCGAAAAACCCTCGAGGTCGGCCTCCTTCGCGGCGGGCGCGGCCGCAGCCGCAGGCTTGGCGTCGATCGATTTGGCGTCGATCGATTTGGCCTCGGGCGGCTCGGCCGGCTCGAGAGCTTTGGGCTCCTGGGGCCTGGCCTCCGTGGAGGCGGCCGGGGCCGGCGTCTCGACGGGCTTGACCTCAGCGGAAGGCGTCTCGACGGGCTTTGTCTCCGCCGTCCTGGCCTCATCGGGCGTCGCTGCCGCAGGCTGTTGCTGGCGGGGTTCCGGCGCAGGGGGCGGGAGCTCGGCGGATTTTTCCGGCTCCGCGGGTGCGGCGGGCGATGGCTGCTCTTCGAGCGGCGCTTTTTCAAGAAGCGCCTGCGCGCCGTTGGGAGCGGCGTCCGGCTTCGCGGCCCCGCCGGTTAGCCCGCCGACGAGCGAGCGCCCCTTGTCGAGGAGGCCGTGCGCTTCGCGCAGCCCTTCGTCCACATAGCTGGCGGCGACGTCGATGCGCGGATCGACGTTCCGGAAGGTCAGCGCCGCATAGCCGGCGCCAGCCGCGAGCGCCGCCAGGACCAGCGCGGAGACGGAGAGCTTCAGGACAGGCCGCCCCTTGCGGGGCGCGGGCTTTCCTTGCGGCGCGGGCTTGGCGCCGGGAGCCTCGGGAGCGGCGCCGGCTTTGGCGGCCGGCGCGCCCGGGCCCTTCGGACTCTCGGCCTTCGGGCTTTCCGCCTTGGACGCTTGATCGGTCTTCTCGGTTCCAGGGGCCGCCATGCTCGCCGTCCTCGCTCTCTTCTCCGCTGACCGGGCAGGTATAAAGGAGGCGGCCTGCCCGCGAAACAGGCTTTGGACCTTTTGGCTTTAGCCTGCGGCCTCCATCAGCGCCAGCGTGCGGCGCGCAATGTCGAGATGGAGGCGCTCGACCATCTTGCCGTCGAGCTGCACCACGCCTTTCTCCGCATTCTCGGGTTCGTCGAAGACCGCGATGATCCGGCGGGCGAAGTCGACCTCCTCGGCGGTGGGCGCGAAGATCTCGTTCACTGGCGCGATCTGGCTCGGGTGGATCAGCATCTTGCCGTCGAAGCCCATGTCGCGGCCCTGCTCGGCCTCGCGGCGCAGGCCGGCTTCATCGTTGAAATCGTTGTAGATGCCGTCGATGATCTCGATGTCGTGCACGCGCGCCGCCAGCACGCCGGCCGAGAGCCAGGACAGGAGCGCCGGGCGGCCGGGGGTGAGGCGGGCGCGCGTCGATTTGGCGATGTCGTTGGGGCCGAGCACCAGCACCTCGAGGCGCGAGGCCGGATCGTCGGCGGCGCTCGCGATCTTTTCGATGTCGAAGATCGCGCGCGGCGTCTCGATCATCGCCCAGAGCCTGGTGTGGAAGGGCGCGCCCGCGGCGACGATGTCGGCGGCGGCCTTGAGAATTTCATCTCGCGAATTCACTTTCGGGATCACGATGGCGTCCGGCCCGGCGGGCGCGATCGCCGCAATGTCGGGCTTGTACCACTCCGAGCCGCGCGCATTGACGCGCACGACGATCTGACGGTCGCCATAGCCGCCGCCCTTCACCGCCTGCGCGACCTGCGCGCGCGCCGTCTCCTTGGCGGCCTCGGCGACACCGTCCTCGAGCTCGAACATCAGAACGTCGGCCTTGAGGGTCTTGCCCTTTTCCAGCGCGCGGGCGTTGGAGCCCGGCATGGCCAGCACGCTACGCTTCAGTTTCGAAATCATCATTTGCTCGCTTCGAAGGTGTAAGGGGTCATCTTTCTCTTGCCGCGCCGGCCCTCCTACACAATAAGAAGCGTCTCCGCCATCCGCCTTTGTGGCGCTTGCGGGGGTTCGCCGCCATCCTTTCCGGAACCGTCCAAGATGCAACCCGACGACAGCCCCGCGCCCGGCGGGGGCCTCCCACCCCACCTCGTGGACGGCTACGAGGTGTTTCTGTCCGGCCGCTTCCGCGCCGAGCAGGCGCGGTTCCGGACTCTCGGCATCAAGGGCCAGAAGCCGACGACCATGGTGATCGGCTGCTGCGATTCGCGCGTGGCGCCCGAGGCGATCTTCGACGCCGGGCCGGGCGAATTGTTCGTGTTGCGCAATGTGGCGGCGCTCGTCCCGCCCTATGAGCCGGACGACCATTTCCACGGCGCCTCCGCGGCGCTCGAATACGCCATCATGGCGCTCGAGGTGCACCATATCGTGGTGCTCGGCCACGGCCAGTGCGGCGGCGTGCGCGCCTTCGCCGAGATCAGCGTCAACCCCGAAGCGCCGCGCCTCAGCCATAGCGATTTCATCGGCGACTGGATCAAGATGCTCGGGCCCGCCGTCGAGCGGCTCGGCTGCCCGCCTGACCCGCAGGATCCCGCCTATCTCCAGGCGCTCGAATTCGAGTCGATCAAGCAGACGCTCCTCAATCTGCGCAGCTTTCCCATGGTGCAGATCCTCGAGCGGCGGGGCTATCTGCATCTCCACGCCGCTTATTTCAGCGTGATGGACGGCCGCCTGCTGGCGCTCGACGAGGCTTCGGGCGCCTTCCGCCCGGTCGCGGAGGAGGCCCATGCCGCGGCCCTCGAGGAGACGCGATCTTGACGCAGACGACGGCCGCTGCGCGGGCGGCGACGATTCCCGAAATTTCCGGGATCCACGAACTCGCCGGACGCTATGAGGCGATCCTCTGCGACGTCTGGGGCGTGCTCATCGACGGCAAGAAACATTTTCCGCAGGCCGCCGACGCGCTCATCCGCTTTCGCGGCCAGGGCGGCAAGGTCGTGCTGGTCACCAACGCCTCGCGGCCCGACGCCGAAGTGCGCCGGCAGCTTCTGGGGCTCGGCCTGCCCGAGGCCGCCTTCGACGATCTCGTCTCGGCGGGCGAACTGACGCTCAATGAAATGGTCGCGCGCAAGGGGCAGGCCTGCTATCACCTCGGGCCGCCGCGCGACAACGGGCTTTTCGATGAGGCGGGCCGCCGGCTCGGCGCGCCGCTGCGCAAGGCCTCGCCCGAGGAAGCGGATTACGTCGTCTGCACCGGGCTCTTCGACGAGCGCGCCGAAATTCCGCAGGATTACGACGAAAGACTCGCCGCGCTGAAGGCGCGCGATCTCGTCATGATCTGCGCGAACCCGGACATTGTGGTCGCCATCGGCGACGATATCGTCTATTGCGCGGGGGCGATCGCCGAACGCTACGCCGCCATGGGCGGCAAGGTGCTGATGTTCGGCAAGCCGCACCCGCCGATCTACGCCGCCGCCCGCGAGAGGCTCGCGCGCCTCGCCGGCCGGCCGGTTCCGGACCGGCGCATCGTCGCCATCGGCGACGGCGCCCTGACCGATCTCGCCGGGGCGGGCCGGGCCGGCCTCGATTGCGTCTTCGTCACCGACGGCGTGCATGGCGAGGAGCTGCGCCCGGCGGGAGGCGACATCGACCCGGCCGCGCTCGAGCGGCTGGTCGAAATCGCGGGCGCGCGCCCCGTCGCTTTGGCCCGCGCGGTTTTCTGGTAAAAGGGGGCGTCGGGCGCCCCCGCCCCTCCAACTCCAAAACGATCCGGTGAAAAGAAAATGTCGACGCCCTTCAAAATCTATTATTTCGAAGATCTGAGCGTCGGCATGCGCGAAACGCTGATGAAGGCCGTGATGGACGATGACGTCATCGCCTTCGCCGATCTCTCGGGCGACCGCAATCCGATCCATCTCTCGGACCATTTCGCCTCCAAGACGCGCTTTGGCGAGCGCATCGTCCACGGCCTCTACACCGCCTCGCTGATCTCGACCGTCATCGGCATGTATCTGCCGGGGCCGGGCGCGGTCTATCTGTCGCAGACGCTGAATTTCCGGGCGCCGGTGAAGATCGGCGACGTGATCACCGTCGTCGTCGAGGTGGTCGAACTCGTCGAGAAGGGCCGCCGCGCCAAGCTCAAATGCGAATGCCTGGTCGACGGCAAGGTCGTCCTCGACGGCGAGGCGACGGTGATGGTCCCCTCGCGCGAACAGGCCGCCCGCGCGGCGCCTCCGGCGGAGAAGCCGGCGACGGCGTGAAATTTGGCCTTGTTGGAGGTCCCGAAGCGGCCTGACGGGCGAAGGCTCACTGCACAAAGCGACGCTTGCCGGCGCGGCGCATCGATTTTTCGCTCCCCTTGCGCTTCGGGCCGCCGCGCGGCAGTTTGACGCCCCGCGCCCGATCGGATCAGCCCGTGACGAAATCGCCCTTCATTGTCGCCCGCGACCCCGAAAGCCCGCCCGAGGGGCTCGAGGGCGCCGTCGTCGCCATCGGGAATTTCGACGGGCTGCATCGCGGCCATCGCGGCGTCGCGGCGCGCGCCCAGGCGCTGGCGAAAAAGCTCGGCAGGCCCTGCGCGCTGCTGACCTTCGAGCCGCATCCGGCCGATGTCTTCGCCGGCCGGCCGGTGATCTTTCGGCTGACCCCGCCCGCCGCCAAGGCGGCGCAGGCGAGCCGGCTCGGGCTCGACGGCATGATCGTGCTGACTTTCGATCCGAAATTCGCCGCGCGGCCCGCCCGCGAATTCACCGAGGAAATCCTGAAGAAAAAGCTCGGCGTTTCGGCCGTGGTCGCGGGCTACGACTTCCGCTTCGGCGCCGGCCGGGCGGGAGACGCCGCCTTCCTGCGGGCCGAGGGCGAGCGGCTGGGCTTCGCGGTCGAGATCGTCGACCGGATCACGCAGGACGAAGACGGAAGCCTCGAGGCGGTGTCCTCGACAGCGACGCGCGAGGCGCTGGAGAAGGGCGACGTCGAGGCGGCGCGCCGGCTTCTGGGCCATCCCTATTTCGTGCGCGGCGTCGTGCGGCACGGCGACAAGCGCGGGCGCCATCTGGGCTTCCCGACCGCCAATCTCGCGCTCGACCCCTCGAACCGCCTGCGCCACGGCGTTTACGCCGTCACGATCGAGATCGATGGCGTCTGGCGCGACGCCGTGGCGAGTTTCGGCCGCCGCCCCACCTTCGACAATGGCGCGCCGCTTCTCGAGGTCTTCGTATTCGATTTTTCGGGCGACCTCTACGGCAAGGACGTCGAGGTGGCGTTTCACGCCTTTTTGAGAGGCGAGGAGAAATTCGACAGCGTCGAGACGCTGATCGCGAAGATGGATGACGACAGCGCCCGCGCCCGCGCCATCCTCGCAAGCCGCTAGATCCCGCAAGGGCGGCGGGCGGCGTTGCGGCAAGGCCTCCCAACGCCTATTTTCGCGACAGAAAAGGAGTCCGCGTCATGAGCGAGAAGCCCAAAGGCGAGATCGAGATCATCCCGCCCGGCGCAGAGCGGGAGGACGAGTTCGCGACGTCGCGCATCTGGATCTCTTCGGGTTCCGGCGAGGTGAAATTCGTGCGCCTCGGTCCGTTCCAGAGCCTGTTGCTCGGTTTCGGCCTGCTGGTTCTGATCGGTCTCGGCCTGTTCTTCCTCTCCGGCCTCTTTCTCATCCTTGCGCCCGCCGTCGTCCTGCTCGGCGCGGGGGCGTGGGTCGCGCACAAGCTTGGCGTCGGTCCCTTCCGGCGGCTGAGGTAGATAAGAATTCATCGGGCTTCCGAGGCTTTTCCGCCGGGACGGCGCTTGCTAAAGAGAGCCATGCCGCCCCCGCAAAAACGAATTACCCGCCCGGCCCACGCTTGAGACCGTCATGTCTCGCGGGGGGTCGGGGTCTTGGGCGCGATTGGCGCTCCTTCAGCAAATCCTTTATGTGACGCGGACCCTGCCGCCCCATCCGGCGCCGCCCGACCCTGGCTTCTACGACCCATGAACGACGAAACGCCCAAAGGGCCCGATTATTCCAAGAGCCTCTATCTGCCCGAGACGGCGTTCCCGATGCGCGCGGGCCTGCCCCAGCGCGAGCCCGACCTTCTGAAACGCTGGGCGGAGATCGGCCTCGACGCGAAGATGCGGGAGGCGGCGCAGGGCCGGCCGAAATTCACCCTGCACGACGGGCCGCCCTACGCCAACGGCAACATCCACATCGGCCACGCGCTCAACAAGATCCTCAAGGACATCGTCACGCGCAGCCAGCGCATGACCGGCAAGGACTGCGTCTATGTGCCGGGCTGGGACTGCCACGGCCTGCCGATCGAATGGAAGATCGAGGAAGAGAACTACCGGGCCAAGGGCAAGAAGAAGCCCGACTTCTCCCGCCCCGAGGAGATGATCGCCTTTCGCCGCGAGTGCCGCGCCTACGCCGAACATTGGCTCTCGATCCAGCGCGAGGAGTTCAAGCGCCTCGGCGTCGCAGGCGAGTGGGACCGTCCTTACGCCACCATGGCCTTTCCGGCCGAGGCGATCATCGCGCGCGAAATTTTGAAATTCGCCGAGAACGGCCTGCTCTATCGCGGCTCCAAGCCCGTCATGTGGAGCGTCGTCGAAAAGACCGCGCTCGCCGAGGCCGAAGTCGAATATGAGGACCACACCAGCGACACGGTCTGGGTCGCCTTCCCCATTCCGCGCGGCGCGCGCCCCGATCTGTCCGACGCGCGCGTCGTCATCTGGACGACGACGCCCTGGACGTTGCCGGGCAATCGCGCGATCTCGTTTTCCTCGAAGATCGCCTATGGCCTCTATCGCGTGACCGACGCGCCCGACGCTAACTGGGCCTTTCCGGGCGCGAAATTCATCCTGGCCGACAAGCTCGCGGGCGACGTTTTCAAGGCCGCGAAGGTCGCGGGCTTCGAGCGCCTGCGCGACGTTGCGGCGGCGGAGCTTTCGGACCTCGTCTGCGCCCATCCGCTCGCGCATCTCGGCTACGCCTTCGACGTGCCGCTCTTCGACGGCGATCACGTGACCGACGACACGGGCACGGGCTTCGTGCATACGGCGCCCGGACACGGCCGCGAGGATTTCGACATCTGGATGGCGAACGGCCGTCGCCTCGCCGAGAGCGGAATCGAGACGCGCATCCCTTATACGGTCGACGAGGACGGCTTCTATACGCCGGAGGCGCCCGGCTTCTCCGGCAAGCGCGTGCTCACCGAAAAGGGCGAGAAGGGCGACGCCAACGAGGCTGTGATGGCGGAGCTCGTCACGGCCGGAAACCTCGTCGCGCGCGGCCGGCTGAAGCATCAGTATCCGCATTCGTGGCGCTCCAAGAAGCCGGTGATCTTCCGCAATACGCCGCAATGGTTCATCGCGATGGACAAGCCCTTCGACGGCGCCCCGCTCTCCGACGGCGAGAAGGGGAATGCGCCCACCCTGCGCGCCATCGCGCTCGAAGAGATTGCGCGCACGCAATGGACGCCGGCCGCCGGCGAGAACCGCATTCGCGGCATGATCGCCAACCGGCCCGACTGGGTCGTCTCCCGTCAGCGCGCCTGGGGCGTGCCGATCGCCGTTTTCGTCAAGAAAGGCACGCATGAGATCCTCGTCGATCCGCGCGTGAACGAACGCATCGTCGCGGCGTTCGAGGCCGAGGGCGCCGACGCCTGGTACGAGGCCCGCGCCGCCGAGCGTTTTCTCGCGCCCGACCACGATCCGGAGGATTACGAAAAGGTCGCCGACGTTCTCGACGTTTGGTTCGACTCAGGCTCGACTCACGCCTTCGTGCTGGACGATCCGAAAAACTTCCCCGCGCTCGCCGGCATTCACAGAAAGCGCGACGGCGGCGAGGACGAGGTCATGTATCTCGAAGGCTCGGACCAGCATCGCGGCTGGTTCCACTCCTCCCTTCTCGAAAGCTGCGGCACGCGCGGCCGCGCGCCCTATGACGCCGTGCTGACCCATGGCTTCGTGCTCGACGAGAAGGGCCGCAAGATGTCGAAGTCGCTCGGCAATGTCGTCGCGCCGCAGAAAGTGATCGCAGATTCGGGGGCCGACATTCTGCGCCTGTGGGTCGCGGCCTCGGATTACGCCGACGATCTGCGCGTCGGTCCCGAAATCCTGAAGACCTTTGTCGATCTCTATCGCAAATTGCGCAATACGCTGCGCTGGATGATCGGCGCGCTCGCCCATTACGGGGCAGACGACGAAGCGGCGCTCGAGCACGCGGGCGAACTCGAACGTCTCATGCTGCATCGCCTCGTCGAGATGGACGCCTCGATCCGCTCGGCCTATGCGGCCCATGACTACAAGCGGGTCGTGGCGCTGCTCACGCCCTTCATGACGAGCGATCTCTCCGCCTTCTATTTCGACATCCGCAAGGACACGCTCTATTGCGAGCCGCCGTCGAGCGTGAAGCGCAAGGCCGCGCTCGCGACGATCGAACACATCTTCCGCTGCGTGACGACATGGCTCGCGCCCATTCTCGTCTTCACCGCGGAGGAGGCCTGGCTCTCGCGCTATCCGGACGCCCTCTCCGTGCATGTCGAGAGCTTCCCCGACATTCCCTCCCACTGGCGCGACGAGGCGCTCGCGAAGAAATGGGAGGGCGTGCGCGCCATTCGCTCGGTCGTGACCGGGGCGCTTGAGATCGAACGCGCGCAAAAGCGCATCGGCTCCTCGCTCGAGGCCGCGCCGGTCGTCTACATCGCCGACGGCAAGCTGCGCATGGATCTCGATGGCGTCGATTTCGCCGAGATCTGCATCGTCTCCGATCTGGAGATCGTCACGGGCGACGGGCCGGCCGACGCGTTCCGCCTCCCCGAGGTCGCGGGCGTCGCCGTGGTTCCGAGACGGGCCGCGGGGGTCAAATGCGCCCGCTCCTGGAAATATTTCGATCCCGCCGCGGCGGAGCCGGACTATCCCGACGTGACGCCTCGCGACGCGCAGGCGCTGCGGGAGCTGAAGGCGCTCGGGCGCTGGAGCGCCTGAGCGGCCCGTATGAAGCGCGCCGACAGCACCGCGGCCCCCTCCCTGACCCGCCCCCGCTGCGCGGGAGAGGGGACGCGCGCGATCGGCGTCCTCGATGAAGGCCACGCCCTGCGCCCTCTCCCGCAAAGCGGGGGAGGGCTGTCGAGGGGGCGCGGCCGCCCGTGAGAGTCCTCCTCGCCTTTCTCGCCAACACCATCACCAATTTCATCATCGGCCTGCTGGTCGCGAAATTTCTCGGCCCCGAGGAATATGGCCGCTTCGCCCTCGCCTTCTCCATCGCCGTGGTGGTGCAAACGGCGCTCTACGACTGGCTGCGGCTCTCCGCGACGCGTTTCTACTCCCAGCGCACGCGCGAGAGCGATCCGATCATCCGCTCGACGCTCGGCACGTCCTTTCTCGCCGTCACTCTGCTTCTCTTCGTGACGACGGTCCTCTATTCGCTCGTCGGCCCCACGCTCGATTTCGACAGCGAGCTCATTTTGCTCGCGCTTCTCACCGCGACGGCCAACGGACTCTTCGACTATTCGACCGCGCTCGCCCGCGCGCGCTTCGAGGACGCCGCCTATGGCCGGCTGGTTCTCGTGAAGAACGTGCTGGCCTTTCTCCTCATCGGCGGCGGCGCCTGGCTCTTCCATTCGGCGGGCGTGGCGCTTGCGGGCGGCGTCGCGAGCCTCGTCGGCACGGTGTTCTTCGGGCGGGAGGCGTTGCGCGATCCGGGCGTGCGCTGCCGCGACGCGCAGATCGAAACGGTCAAGCTGCTCATGGCCTACAGCGCGCCCATCGTCGCGGCGCATCTCCTCTATCAGGTGATGCCGCTCGCCTCCCGCGCCATCGTCGCGAGCGTCTATGATTTCGCCGAGACGGGGCAATTCGCCCTCGCCTATGACCTCGGCATGCGCGCCGTCATGGCCTTCGGCTCGGCGCTCGACGTTCTCCTGTTCCAGATCGCCGTGGCGGCCCACGAGGCCCATGGGGAGCGCCGCGCGCAGGAGCAGGTGGCGCAGAATATGGGCGTCGTCTTCGCCTTTCTGCTGCCGGCCTGCGTGGGCCTGTGGCTGGTCATGCCCTCGGTCGAGGCGCTCATCGTGCCGGGGCAGTTTCGCGGCCCCTTCGGCCATTATCTCGGCCTGCTGCTGCCGGGCCTCTTCGCCATGGGCATGATCAATTTCGGCGTGAACCCCGTCTTCCAGATCAGCAAGCGGACGGCGCCGCTGGTCGTCGCGGCGGTCGCGGCGGCGCTCGTGTCGGGTCTGCTGATCTTCGCCCTGCCCTGGGGCCGCGACGCCTCCAATCTCGCCATCGCCCAGGCGGCGGGCTATGTCGCGGCGCTGGCCGCGACGATCTATTTCGCGCTCAGGGCGCAGCCGGTCTGGCCCTCCTTCTGGGACCTTTACGCCGCCGTCGTCGGGACGGGCGTGATGCTCGTCGCGCTGACGCCCCTGCGCGGCATGGCGCCCGGCTTTCTCACCCTGGTCGTCCAGATCGCCGCCGGGGGCGCCATCTATGGCGCGATGGTTCTGACCTTCGACATCGCCGGGCTGCGGGGCCACGCCCTCGCCTGGCTGCGCGCGCGTCGCGCGAGAGCGTGACAGGCTCCCCGTGACATGAGCGCGGGCGCGCTTATGTTAGGAGCCGGGGTTCGAATCGAAAGAGGTCTCACGCGATGGTCATGCCGCTTTACGACGACGCGCCGCTGCGCCATCTGAAGCGGCCGGTGGTCAATCATGTTCTGATCGCCGTCAATGTGCTGATCTTTCTCGTCGTCCAGAGCGAGGCGCTGGGCGATCCGCTGACGATCATGCGCGGCTTCGCCATCATCCCGCGCGTGCTCTTCGGCGAAGCCGATCTCGCCGAATGGGTGGTCGGGCCGCCGCCGGCGGCGACGCTCGTCACCTCGCTCTTCTTCCACTCGTCGATCCTGCACCTGGCGAGCAATATGCTGTTCCTCTACGTCTTCGGCGACAATGTCGAAGACGCCATGGGCTCGCTGCATTACCTGCTCTTCTATCTCTCCTGCGGGGTCGTGGCGGGCGTCTTCTACATCTACGCCACGCCCCAATCGATCACGCCGCTCGTCGGCGCGTCGAGCGCCATCTCCGGGGTCTGCGCCGCCTTCCTGCTGCTCTATCCGCGCGCGACGGTCACGGGCTTCTTCCCGCCCCTCACATTCGTGATGTTCCCCTATTGGCTCATCACCCTCGCCGACCGCGCGCGCCCCGCCACGCGGCCGCTCTTCGGCCTCAGGCCGCCGCTTTTCGCCTTCCACGCCTCGGGCTTTCTCTTCATCGGCGCCTGGGCCGTGCTCCAGCTCGTCAACGCCAGCTGGGGCGGCGGCGAAACGCATGTCGCCTGGATGGCCCATGTCGGCGGCATCGTCGCGGGGCTCGTGCTGACGCCGATCTTCAAGCGTCGCAGCCACCCGCTGTTCGATCGCAGGCCGGATCGTCTTCCGCCCGCGCCCCCGCGCCAGGAAACGGCTCCGCCCGAGGAGACGGGTCTCGACGGCTGAAAACAACGCGCGGAAGGTCTCGGCCTCTCCGTTTGACTTGCGCGCGCACGCCCGTTACCAGACCGCCACAGTTTTTCAAGGCTCGGACGCGTTGAAACGTCCGCCGTCACCTTCAGAGGTCGCGCGATGAAGATTCTCGTGCCCGTCAAACGGGTCGTCGACTACAATGTGAAAATCAGGGTCAAGCCCGACGGCTCGGGCGTCGATCTCGCCAATGTGAAGATGTCGATGAACCCCTTCGACGAGATCGCCGTCGAAGAGGCTCTGCGCCTCAAGGAGGCCGGCAAGGCGGCGGAAGTCGTCGTCGTCTCCATCGGCCCGGCCAAGGCGGACGAGACGCTGCGCACCGCGCTCGCCATGGGCGCCGACCGCGGCATTCTGGTGAAGACCGACGACACGGTCGAACCGCTCGCCGTCGCCAAGATTCTCGCCAAGATCGCGGCCGAGGAGCAGCCCGGCCTGATCATTCTCGGCAAGCAGGCGATCGACGACGACTCGAACCAGACCGGCCAGATGCTCGCCGCCCTGCTCGGCTGGGGCCAGGGCACCTTCGCCTCCAAGGTCGATCTTTCGGACGGCTCAGTCGATGTGACGCGCGAGATCGACGGCGGCCTGCAGACGGTGAGCCTGAAGCTCCCGGCCGTCGTGACGACGGATCTCCGCCTCAACGAGCCGCGCTATGCGAGCCTGCCCAACATCATCAAGGCGAAGAAGAAAGAGGTCGCCGTCAAGGCGCCCTCCGATTACGGCGTCGACATCGCGCCGCGCCTCGAAGTCCTGAAGACCGCGGAGCCCGCGACCCGCTCGGCGGGCGTCAAGGTCGGCTCGGTCGCCGAACTCGTCTCGAAGCTCAAGGAAGCGGGAGTTCTCTGACATGGCCATTCTGCTTCTCGCCGAAACCGCCAATGGCGCGCTCGCGCCCTCGACCGCCAAGGCGCTGATCGCCGCCCAGCAGATCGGCGGCCCGATCCACATTCTCGTCGTCGGCCCCGGCCTGAAGGCCGCCGCCGATCAGGCCGCGAAGCTCGCGGGCGTCGAGAAAGTGCTCTACGCCGACGACGCCGCCCTCGACCATGTGCTCGCCGAGCCGGTCGCGGCGCTGATCCTCGGCCTTGCGCCGTCCTATGACGTGATCCTGGCGCCATCCACCAGCGCGACCAAGAACGTGCTGCCGCGCGTCGCGGCGCTGCTCGACGTGGCGCAGGTCTCCGACATCGTCAAGGTCGTCGCGCCCGACACGTTCGAGCGCCCGATCTACGCCGGCAACGCCATTCAGACGGTGCGCGCCAAGGACGCCAAGAAGGTGATCACCGTGCGCACCACGGCCTTCGCCGCCGCGCCCGAAGGCGGCTCGGCGCCGGTCGAGACGATCGGCGGCGGCGCCAATCCGGGCGTCTCCTCCTTCAAGAGCGAGGAGCTCGCCAAGTCCGAGCGGCCGGAGCTCACCTCGGCGCGCATCATCATCTCTGGCGGCCGCGCGCTCGGCTCCGCCGAGAATTTCCACAAGGTACTCGATCCGGTCGCGAACCGCCTGAACGCCGCCATCGGCGCCTCGCGCGCCGCCGTCGACGCCGGCTATGCGCCCAACGACCTCCAGGTCGGCCAGACCGGCAAGGCCGTCGCCCCCGAGCTCTATGTCGCGGTCGGCATCTCCGGCGCGATCCAGCATCTCGCCGGCATGAAGGACTCCAAGATCATCGTCGCCATCAACAAGGACGAAGAGGCGCCGATCTTCCAGGTCGCCGACTACGGCCTCGTGGCCGATCTCTTCCAGGCCGTGCCGGAGCTCGACGCGGAGCTCGCCAAGCTCGGCAAGTAGAATGGCTCGATTCCGCCGTCCGGGTCTTTTTCCGGGCGGCGGAACGCGCAGGTTCCGACTTTTTCAAGCTTGCCAGTTTTCATTCCGCCTCGCGCCGCGTTATATTGCACTGCAACTTGGCCGCATTGCATCGCAGCCGTCCCGCCCTTTCAGGCGGTCCTCTCGCGTGGGTGTTCGAACTATGAGCTTCGAAATTCGCAAGGTCGGCGTCATCGGCGCGGGCCAGATGGGCAAGGGCATCGCGCATGTCTGCGCGCTTGCAGGCCTGGACGTCGCCATGAACGACGTGACGCCCGAACGGATCGAGACTGGAATCAAGGACATCGGCGTCCAGATGAAGAAGTCGGTGGAGCGGGGCTTTCTCGCCCCCGAGGCCGTCGACGCCGCCTTGCCGCATATTTCGGCCGCGCCCGCCATTCAGGATTTCCGCGACTGCGACATCGTGATCGAGGCGGCGACCGAGAATGAAGAGGTCAAGCGCAAGATCCTCTCCGACGTCGCGCTGGTCGTGAAGCCGGACGGCATCATCGCCTCCAACACCTCCTCGATCTCGATCACGCGGCTCGCCTCCATCACGGGGCGTCCCGAGCGCTTCATCGGCATTCACTTCATGAATCCGGTACCGCGCATGCAGCTCGTGGAGCTCATCCGAGGCATCGCCACGGACGACGCGACCTTCGAGGAAGCCAAGGCATTCTGCGCCAAGCTCGGCAAGACGGTGACGGTCTCCGAGGATTTCCCGGCCTTCATCGTCAACCGCATCCTGCTGCCGATGATCAATGAGGCGATCTATACGCTTTACGAGGGCGTCGGCTCGGTCGAGGCGATCGACACCGCGATGCGGCTCGGCGCCAATCACCCGATGGGACCGTTGCAGCTCGCTGATTTCATCGGCCTCGACACCTGCCTCTCGGTCATGCAGGTGCTGCACGAGGGGCTCGCCGACACGAAATACCGCCCCTGCCCGCTGCTCGTGAAATATGTCGAGGCCGGCTGGCTCGGGAAAAAGACGCAGCGCGGCTTCTACGATTATCGCAGCGGCACGCCGACGCCGACGCGGTAGGGCACGCGACGGCCCCCTACCTGCCTCTCCCCCCGCAATCGGGCGTCTGCAAGAAAGACGCTCGCGCGAGGGCCGGACGCCGCCTTGGCGCGCCCGCCGGGGGACTACGCCTCACCCGGCCGGTCGCGGTCGAGTCCCTTGGCCGCAAGCTCCTCCATGTAGGCGGCGAAGCTCGCCTCGGCGGTCTCGCCGAGCTCGCGCAGATAGCGCCAGGTGTAGATGCCCGTTCGATGCATGTCGTCGAAGTCGAGTCGGATCGCGTAATTGCCGACGGGGGCCACGGCGATGATCGCCACATTGCGCTTGCCGCCGACCGTCTTCTGATCCCTCGGCGAATGGCCCTGCACCTCGGCGCTGGGGCTTCTCACCCTCAGCAGCTCCGCGCTCATCGTGAAGCTCGCGCCGTCGTCGAAGGCCGTGCGCAGGGCGCGGCCGTTGTCGAGAAGGCGAATTTCGGTGGGCCAGGGGTCTGCGGTCACATGGGCTCCTTTATCGTTTCGTTTTGTCTATAGGTCGGACATGGCGAAGGCCGCCAGCGGTTTTCGGCTTTCTCCGGGCGTCATCAGCCGCCTCTATCGATCGGGTTTCCCGATCGCCGCACGGAAACGCTCGGGCTTCCCGATCGCGGGTCGTGGCAATATATGGGAAAAGGCTCCGCGAGAGAGCCCGCCCGTTGGAAGCGCCACTCATGAACGCCTATTCGCAAACGCCCGCCGCCTTGGCGCCCGCGCCGCTCGTCGACCCCTTTGGCCGGGCGGTTTCCTATGTGCGGGTCTCGGTCACCGACCGCTGCGACTTTCGCTGCGTTTATTGCATGTCCGAGCACATGACCTTCCTGCCGCGTAAGGACCTGCTCACGCTCGAGGAGCTCGAGCGGCTCTGCGCCGCCTTCGTCACGCGCGGGACCAGGAAACTGCGCATCACCGGCGGGGAGCCGCTGGTGCGTCACGATGTGATGAAGCTCTTTCGGGCCCTCTCGCGGCACCTCGACTCCGGCGCGCTCGAGGAGCTCACCCTGACGACCAATGGCTCGCAGCTCGCCCGCTTCGCCGCCGAACTCGCCGACTGCGGCGTGAAGCGGATCAATGTTTCGCTCGACACGCTCGACCCCGACCGCTTCCGCGCGCTGACCCGCACGGGCGACCACGCCCGCGTGATGGCCGGGATCGACGCGGCGCTAGCGGCCGGATTGAAGGTCAAGCTCAACGCCGTGGCGCTCAAGGGCGTCAACGAGGATGAATTCGTCCCGCTCGTGCGCTTCGCCCATGAGCGGGGGATGGACATGACCTTCATCGAGGTCATGCCGCTCGGCGAACTCGACGGGCCGGCGCGGGTCGATCAATATCTCCCCATGACGGCCGTGCGCGCGACGCTCTCGGAGGCCTTCACCTTGACCGAGATCGACTATCGCACCGGCGGCCCGGCCCGCTACATGCGGGCGGAGGAGACCGGCGGGCGCGTCGGCTTCATCACGCCGCTCACCCATAATTTCTGCGAAAGCTGCAACCGCGTGCGGGTCACCTGCACCGGCACGCTCTTCATGTGTCTCGGTCAGGAGGACGCCGCCGATCTCCGCGCGCCCTTGCGCGAAAGCGACGACGACGCGCTGCTTCACGCGGCGATCGAGGCGGCGATCCGGCGCAAACCGAAGGGCCACGACTTCATCATCGACCGCGCGACGCAGACCCCGGCGGTTTCGCGCCACATGAGCACGACGGGCGGCTGAGCCATGACCACCTCACGAAACGTCGCCTTCATTGGACTCGGCGTCATGGGCTATCCCATGGCGGGGCATCTCGCCCGCGCCGGCCACAGGGTCACGGTCTATAACCGCACCACCGCCAAGGCCGAAAAATTCGCCGCGTCCCACGCGGGCGCCAAATGGGCCCCGACGCCGGGGGCCGCCGCCGAGGGCGCCGACTTCGTCTTTTCCTGCGTCGGCAATGACGACGACCTGCGCGCCGTCACGCTCGGCCCCGACGGCGCCTTCGCCGCCATGGCGCCCGGCGCGGTCTTCATCGACCATACGACCGCTTCCGCGGAAATCGCCCGCGAGCTTCACACTGAGGCAAAACGGATGGATCTCGGCACGATCGACGCGCCGATCTCCGGCGGGCAGGCCGGCGCCGTCAACGGCGCGCTGACCATCATGTGCGGCGCCGACCCCGAGGTTTATGAGAGGGCGGAGCCGGTGATGGGGGCTTACGCCCGCGCCTGCCGGCTGATGGGGCCGCCCGGAGCCGGCCAGCTCACCAAAATGGTCAATCAGATCGCCATCGCCGGGCTCATCCAGAGTCTCTCCGAGGCGTTGCATTTCGCCAGGAGCGCGGGGCTCGACGCGCTGGCCGTGATCGATCTCATCCGAAACGGCGCGGCGCAGTCCTGGCAGATGGAGAACCGCACTAGGACCATGCTCGCGGGCGAATTCGACCATGGCTTCGCGGTCGAATGGATGCGCAAGGATCTCGCCATCTGCCTCGCCGAGGCGCGCCGCACGGGCGCAAAACTCCCCGTCGCCGCGCTCGTCGATCAATTTTACGCCGAGGTCGAGGCCATGGGCGGCAAACGCTGGGACACGTCCAGCCTCATCGCGCGGCTGGAACGCAAATAGAGCGCGCTCTTTTGACCCTCCCCCGCTTCGCGGGAGAGGACGCGGGGCGTGCGGCCCTCCGTGTTTACGATTGTTTTACCAAGAGATTCGCCTTTTTGCGACCCGCGCGAAAAGGCCAAAATGTGGCGGCGGCCGAAAAAATAAAAATTTTTTGTGGCGCCCGTGCAACCATTTCATGAGCTGAGCGTTTTCCTCCCAACAAGAAGAGGAACACCCAAGGCCGCGTAAAGCGTTCGAGTTCGCGTTCGAGGGACAAGACCTTCTGTTACCCTAGTGGGAGGGGCCCTTATGGCCGTTACGCGCGAAAGCCCGTTTGCAAGTCGCCTGTCGCGGATTGTCCTTGGCTTCACGGTCGCCGCTGGTCTGTGCGCCGCTGTGGCGGCGGCGCCGTCCGTTCCGACCGCCAAGAGTCAATCTTCCGCCGCCGTCAGGGCGGCGGTCAGCCTCAACGACGACGGCTTGCGTCCGCTCGCGCGCGGACCGGCGATCCGGGTGGGACGCGCCTATGGCGCAGAGGATGAAGATTGCACGCTCGTTCTGAAACCAAGCACAGACGAGCGCGGTCGAGTCCGCTACATGCGCAGCGTGACCTGCGCCAACTGACGCTTGCGTCCCCCGACAGCCAGGTCGAAGGCCGACTGAAGGCGAAGGCGGCTCGAAAGAGCCCCTCCGCCTTCTTTTTATGGCGCGCTCACGCGGGGCGGTTCGCTCCCGTCGCCGTTGACCTCCCTCGCGCCGCTACCTACTGTGCCGCGCTCCCCCACTCTTCAAGATGGTTGACGCCGCGCAGATGTCCGCTCCCCTCGTTTTGTCGCCCGACCTTCTCGACGCCGCCCGCGTCTCTCCCGCCTGGCCCTTCGAAGAGGCGAAGAAGCTCGTCAAGAGAATCGAGGCGACGGGCCAGACATCCGTGCTGTTCGAAACCGGATATGGCCCATCGGGCCTGCCCCATATCGGCACTTTCGGCGAGGTCGCCCGCACCAGCATGGTGCGCCGCGCCTTCGAGGTCCTGACGGAAGGCAAGATCGCCACGAAGCTCATCGCCTTCTCGGACGATATGGACGGGCTGCGCAAGGTTCCCGACAACATTCCCAACAAGGCGCTCGTCGCCGCCCATCTCGGCAAGCCGCTCACGCAGGTGCCGGACCCCTTCGGCACGCATGACAGTTTCGGCGCGCACAACAATGCGCGGCTGCGCGCCTTTCTCGACGCCTTCGGATTCGAATACGACTTCGCCTCCTCGACCGACTATTACAAGGGCGGCCGCTTCGACGCCGCGCTCAAGCACATGCTCGCCCGCTACGACGCGGTGATGAAGATCATGCTGCCGAGCTTTCGCGAGGAGCGCGCGGCGACCTATTCGCCCTTCCTGCCCATTCACCCGCGCACGGGAATCGTGATGCAGGTGCCGCTCACCGGCATGGACGCGGAGGCCGGCACGATCGACTGGGCCGATCCAGAAACGGGCGAAAAATTCACGACGCCCGTCACCGGCGGCCATTGCAAGCTGCAATGGAAGCCCGACTGGGCGATGCGCTGGTATGCGCTCGGCGTCGATTACGAAATGGCCGGCAAGGACCTCATCGACTCGGTCAAGCTCTCGGGCGCGATCGTGCGCGCGCTCGGCGGCAAGCCGCCGGAAGGGTTCAATTACGAACTCTTTCTCGACGAGAAGGGGCAGAAGATTTCGAAGTCGAAGGGCAATGGCCTGACGATCGAGGAATGGCTGACCTACGCCAGTCCCGAGAGCCTCGCCCAGTTCATGTATCAAAAGCCCACGGCCGCGAAGCGTCTCTCCTTCGACGTGATCCCGCGGGCGGTCGACGACTATCTGAATTTCCTCGACGCCTATCCGCGCCAGGACTGGCGCCAGCGCCTCGGCAATCCCGTCTGGCACATCCACGCTGGCGATCCGCCGCCACCCGAGACGCTGGAACATGCAGGCGAAGCCAAGGGGACGAGCGTCTCCTTCTCCATGCTGCTCAATCTCGCCGCGGTCGCCAACGCCGAGGACCCGTCCGTGCTGTGGGGCTTCCTCAAGCGTTATGCCCCCTCCGCATCCCCCGAGAATCATCCGCATCTCGACCGGCTCGTGGGCTATGCGGTCGCCTACTTCCGCGACTTCGTGAAGCCGGCGAAGTCCTATCGCGCCGCCGACGAGGTGGAGCGCGAGGTGCTCGAAAAGATCGACGCGACGCTCGCCGCTCTCCCCCGAGGCGCCACGGCCGAGGAGATACAGGCGGGGCTTTACGACGTCGCCCGCGCCGTTCCCCGCTATCAGGACTTCGCGGCCAAGGGCGCGACGCCCGAGCGTCCGGGCGTCTCCAACGACTTCTTCAACATGCTCTATGAGGTGCTGCTCGGCGAGAAGAAGGGTCCGCGCTTCGGCTCCTTCATCGCGCTCTATGGCGTCGCCGAGACGCGCAAGCTGATCGCCGACGCGCTCGCGGGCGCCTTTCTGGGCGCTCCGGCCTGATGCGCGCCGCCGAGGCCAATATTCTCATCATTCCGGGCTATCTCGATTCCGGCCCGGATCACTGGCAGAGCCGCTGGGAGAAGAAGCTCTCGACGGCGCGCCGCGTGGTCCAGCGCGACTTCGCGCATCCTGACCGCGCCGAATGGGTCGAGGCCATCCGCCGCGACATTCTCGCCTCGGAGCAGCCCGCCGTGCTCGTCGCGCACTCGCTGGGCGTGGTCGCCGCGCTTCATGCTGCGCAGCAATTGCGCAGCAAGATCGCGGGCGCCTTTCTCGTGGCGCCGCCCTCGGAGGAGGTGATCCGCGAGATGCCGGCGGTGGATGCGGGCTTTCTTCCCCTGCCGCGCGCGCGGCTCCCTTTCCCGTCCGTGATGGTGGGCAGCAGCAACGACCCTTACGCCGAGGCGTCCTTCGCGCGAAAGCTCGCCGCGGACGTCGGCGCGCGCTTCATCGACGCCGGCCCGGCCGGGCATATCAATGAGGCGAGCGGCCACGGCCCCTGGCCGGAAGGCTCGCTCGCCTTCGCTCATTTCATGGCCGGTCTCTGACCGGCGGCCGCGTCAGAAGGCGCGATAGGCGTCGAGATCGGCGGGACCGCCAACCGAGATCGCCGTCGCGCCCGGCGCGATGCGCTTGAGAAGCCCCGCGAGCACCTTGCCCGAGCCGCATTCGACGAATTTCGTCACGCCCTGATCGGCGATATAGGCGACGCATTCGCGCCAGCGCACCGCGCCCGTGACCTGTTCGACGAGGAGCCTGCGGATCGTCTCGGGGTCCGAGACCGGCGCCGCCGTGACATTGGCGACGACCGGCACGCAGGGCGGCGAGATCGTGGCCCCGGCAAGCGCCTGCGTCATGGCGTCGGCGGCGGGCTGCATCAGCGCGCAATGGAAGGGCGCGGAGACGGGGAGCAGCACGGCGCGCTTGACGCCCTTTTCCTTTGCGATCTCCATGGCCTTTTCGACGGGGGCTCTGGCCCCTGAAATCACCACCTGCCCGCCGCCATTGTCATTGGCGACCTGGCAGACCGAGGAGAGCGCCGCGGCCGCCTCTCCGGCGATCTCGCGAGCCTGATCGAGCTCGGCGCCGAGCAGCGCCGCCATGGCGCCCTCGCCGACCGGCACGGCCTTTTGCATGGCGTCGCCGCGAATGCGCAGCAGCTTCGCCGTCTCGGAGATGGAGAGCGCGCCGGCGGCGGCGAGCGCCGAATATTCGCCCAGCGAGTGGCCGGCGACGAAGGCGGCGTCTTTCGACAGGTCGAGCCCGCATTCGGCTTCGAGCACGCGGATCGCGGCGAGCGAGACCGCCATCAGCGCCGGCTGCGCATTGGCGGTCAGGGTGAGCTCGGCCTCCGGCCCCTCGAACATCAGTTTCGAAAGCGGCTGCGACAGCGCCGCATCGACCTCCTCAAAGACCACGCGCGCCGGGGCGAAGGCCTCGGCCAGCGCCTTGCCCATGCCCACCGCCTGCGAGCCCTGTCCGGGGAAAATGAACGCCTTCGCCATGCGCGACCGCCCTTTCATGATGCCTATGCTGCGCCCGCGAGTGGCATTGGCCGGCGTCCCGTGTCAAGCTCGCAGGCGGACGGCCAGGGGACGAGCGAAGGGGCGAAGCGCGAACTGGCGCGGCGACGCCCTTGCCCCCCTTGCGGGCGCCTTCCCGTAACGGGGCGGAATGCGCTGACATCCGGCTTTGTGCTTTTGGGGGCTGAAGATGGAATCGAAACCCTGCGACTGCGGCTGCGGCCGCGTCTGGGACAGGCGCGAGATGCTCGCCGGCTTCGCCTGCGTCGGCGTCGGAAGCGCGGTGGCGGCGGCGGCGCCCGCACACGCCGAGGCGATCCTCCAGCCGGTCCGGACGCAGGACGACGCCTTCATGCGCCTTGCGCTCGACGAGGCGGCGAACGGCGATCTGCCCTTCGGCGCGGTGATCGTGCTTGGCGGAAAGGTCGTCGCCCGGGGCCGCAACATCGGCGACAAGACAAACGACCCCACCGCCCATGGCGAGATGACGGCCATCCGCCGTTTCATCGCCGATCGCCCGGCCGCCGATCTTCAGGGCGCGACGCTCTACACGACCGGCGAGCCCTGCCCGATGTGCATGGGCGCGATTCTCTGGTGCGGCTTCGCCCGGCTGGTTTACGCCGCCTCCATCGCGGAGCTGGAGACGCGCATCGGCCAGATCATGCTGACGAGCCGGGCGATCGCGGGCGCGGCGCCCTTCGCCCATATCGAAATCACGGGCGGCGTTCTCGCCAAAGAGGCGCTGGCGCTCTTTCGCTGATCAGGAGCCTCATCGCCCGTCCCCGCTTCTGCTCTTTGCGGCTTTTCGCGAGGACGGGCGCGCCATGGTCGGGGGTCACTTGTGGTCGACCTCGACCAGGATCTCGTTGCGCCGGTTCCAGGGAAGGGTCCAGGGCGGATCGTAGAAGGCGTAAACGGCGGGCCCTTTCGCGCCGAGACCGCGAATGTTCAACTCCTCGACAAGCTTCGCCTCGTTTGCGGCCAGATCGTCGTCCCCCGCGAGACCTGAAAAACGGAGGGCGGCGATGCGCTTGCCGGGCGCCTGCGCGAGCCTGACGGCGGCGTTGTTGGGCTTCGGCAGGCTCGCCATCGTCAGCTCGGCCGGCATGGTGAAGCGCACGACCCAGGCGTCGCCCGCGCGCGCCTGGGCGACGGGGGCCGTCATCGCGATCTTCTGGCCCTGGGGCTGCTGCTCCACGGGCGCCGTCATCGCGATTTTTCCGGCCCCGGCATTGTCGCCGAAAATATAGCCGGCGAGGCGACGGAAGCCTTCCTTGATGGCCGCGTCGCGCTCGCCGGCGACCGTCGTCTCCGCGACGATCTGCGGCGCGTAGTCGCGTATCTCGAAATCGCCGGCGGAGGCGACCACGGAGTAACGCGCATGTTCCACGTCGGAATCCGCGCTTGCGGGGGCGGTCGCGAGAAGCCCGACGAGAACCATGGACAAGCGCCGCATTCACTCACTCCTCTCTCTCTCTGATAAGAAAAGGTGAGGCGGCGCCCGTCGTCGGAACAGGCGCGCGGGCGCCAAAGAGAGGCGGATTTCGGCCAGCTCGCTGCTGGGGATTTCCGGCGGCTAGCCTTGCGGCTTGTTTCTGACCAGTTCCTCCACCACACCCGGATCGGCCAGCGTCGAGGTGTCGCCCAGCGCCCCGAACTCCCCTTCCGCGATCTTGCGCAGGATGCGCCGCATGATCTTGCCGGAGCGCGTCTTGGGCAGGCCCGAGGCGAACTGGATCACGTCGGGCGCCGCAATCGGGCCGATTTCGGCGCGCACCCATTTGACGAGTTCCTTGCGCAGATGCTCGGTCGGGTGCGCGCCCTCCATCAGCGTCACATAGGCGTAGATGCCCTGACCCTTGAGATCATGCGGATAGCCGACGACCGCGGCTTCCGAGACCCTCTCATGGGCGACGAGGGCGCTTTCGATCTCGGCCGTTCCGAGACGGTGGCCCGAGACGTTGATCACATCGTCGACGCGGCCCGTGATCCAGTAATAGCCGTCACGGTCGCGCCGCGCGCCGTCGCCGGTGAAATATTTGCCGGGATAGGCGGAGAAATAAGTCTGCGCAAAGCGTTCGTGATCGCCGTGAATCGTGCGCGCCTGTCCGGGCCAGGAATCGGCGATGACGAGATTGCCCTCGCAGGCGCCGTCGAGAACCTTGCCGGAAGCGTCGACGATCTCCGGAAAGACGCCAAAGAGCGGCCGCGTCGCCGAGCCGGGCTTCAGATCCGTCGCGCCGGGCAGCGGGGCGATGAGAATGCCGCCCGTCTCCGTCTGCCACCAGGTGTCGACGATCGGGCAGCGCCCCTCGCCCACGACCCGGTGATACCATTCCCAGGCTTCGGGATTGATCGGCTCGCCGACCGAACCGAGCAGCCGCAGCGATTGCCGGCTCGTCTTCTTCACCGGCTCCTCGCCATGCGCCATCAGCGCGCGGATCGCCGTGGGCGCGGTGTAGAAGATCGAGACCCTGTGCTTGTCGACGATCTCCCAGAAGCGGGAGACGCCGGGATGATTGGGCACGCCCTCGAACATCAGCGTGGTCGCGCCATTGGCGAGCGGACCATAGAGAATGTAGCTGTGGCCGGTCACCCAGCCGACGTCGGCCGTGCACCAATAGACCTCGCCCTCGCGATAGTCGAAGACCGCCTCATGGGTGAGCGCGACATGGACGAGATAGCCGCCCGTCGTATGCACCACGCCCTTGGGCTTTCCGGTGGAGCCCGAGGTGTAGAGAATGAACAGCGGGTCTTCCGCACCCATCTCGGCATAGGGGCAATCGGCGTGAACCGTCGCCGCCTCCTGCTCGTAGCGGAAATCGCGGCCCTCGACCATCTCGACCTCCGCGCCGGTGCGGCTGACGACGATCACCGATTTGACGCCCTCGACCTTTTCCAGCGCCGCGTCGACATTGCTCTTGAGCGGGACCCGCCGCCCGCCGCGCATCCCCTCGTCCGCGGTGACGACGACTTCCGACTCGGCGTCGGCGATGCGCCCGGCGAGCGCCTCGGGCGAGAAGCCGCCGAAGACCACGGAATGCACGGCGCCGATGCGCGCGCAGGCGAGCATGGCGAAGGCCGCTTCCGGAATCATCGGCAGATAGATGGTGACGCGGTCGCCCTTCTTGACCCCGTGCTTCCTGAGCACATTGGCGAAGCGGCAGACCTCTTCGTGCAATTCGCAATAAGTGATGTGGCGCGACAGCGCGGGATCGTCGCCTTCCCAGATGATCGCCGTCTGATGGGCGCGGTGGGGCAAATGCCGGTCGATGCAGTTCATGGCGACATTTGTCGTGCCGTCCTCGAACCAGCGGATCGCGACATTATGGAGATCGAAGCTCGTATGCTTCACCTTCGTGAAGGGCGTGATCCAGTCGATGCGCTGCGCCTGCTCCGCCCAGAACCCTTCGGGGTCGGAAAGCGAGCGCTCATAGAGCGCGCGATAGGCGACCTCGTCGATGCGCGCGCTCTTCTTCCAGGCGTCGGGAACGGGATGGATTTTTTCGGACATTGGCTGGCTCCAGGCGTTTCCGACTTGAGTTTCCGACTTGCGGTTCCGACGCGGCTCTCAGGCGTTGGGCGCGCCATCGGCGACAGGCGACGGCCTGCTCGCCTGCGTCGCCTGCATGGCCCCCGAGCGCGCGATCTCCACATTGTGCTGCATTCGCCGCATCATCAGCTTCATCAGATAGAATCCGAATTGCGGATTCTGGGCCGAGAGCTCCAGAAGCTCGTCATAGCGCACACAGAGCAGATCGACGTCGGTTGCGGCGACGGCCGTGGCCGTGCGGCGGTTTTCTTCCGTAAAGAGGCCCATCTCGCCAAAAAAGGCGCCGGCCTGGAGGGTCACGCCGGGCTCCAGCAGAAAAATCTCGCCCCGCACCAGAATGAAGGCGTCCTCGGACAGATCGCCCAGGTGATAAAGGGTGAAGCCCTCGGAGAGCTTGACCTGCTTCATATAGGGGCGAAGCCATTCGTAATCGAATTCGCCCTCGCTCGCCGCCTTCGTCGCCTGCCGCACGTCGGAAATGAGCCGGCGCATCTGCCGCAGGCGGAACACGTTGATCGGCGCCATGCAGGCGTTGAGCGCGAAAAGCGGCAGATAGCCCTTGAGATAGAAGTAAGCGGCGAAGAGCGCGTTCGCGGCGATGGCCGCGATGCGCAGCGGGATCATCGTATTCGAGACGAAGACGAAGACATTCGCCGCCGCGGCCATATAGCCGATCGCCTCGATGAGCAAGTTCTGGGGAATCATGGATGGCCTGGAATTCGCCCGTTACAACACCTTCTTAGCGTGCTTTCACGACGCATGGAATGCGCCCGCCGAAAGAAAGCCGGGCGCGACGCGGGAACGCTCCCGCCTCCGTCGCCGGCGTCTGCGCCCCTTTGCCCTTTGCCCTTTGCCGGGCAGTTTGCTAAAGGGCGCGTCAAATCCTCGAACGCGCCAGGGCCTTACGAAATGGACAAATTCACAACGCTCACGGGGGTCGCCGCGCCGCTGCCGATCATGAACGTCGACACGGACATGATCATCCCCAAGCAATATCTGAAGACCATCCAGCGCACGGGCCTCGGCAAGGGCCTCTTCTCGGAGATGCGCTACCGTGAGGACGGAACCGAGAATCCCGATTTCGTGCTGAATCAGCCCGCCTATCGCAAAGCGAGCATTCTCATCGCCGGCGACAATTTCGGCTGCGGCTCGTCGCGCGAGCACGCGCCCTGGGCGCTGCTCGATTTCGGCCTGCGCTGCATCGTCTCCACGAGTTTCGCGGATATTTTTTACAACAATTGCTTCAAGAACGGCATTCTGCCGATCAAGGTGACGCAGGCGGAGCTCGACAAGCTCATGGACGACGCCGCCCGGGGCGCCAACGCCACGCTGACGGTCGATCTCGCGGCCCAGGAAATCCGCGGTCCGGACGGCGGCGTCGTCAAATTCGACATCGACCCCTTCCGCAAGCACTGCCTGCTCAATGGTCTCGACGACATCGGCCTGACTCTGCAGAAGGCCGACAAGATCGCGGCTTTCGAAAAGGTCGCCGCGCAGTCTCGCCCCTGGGCGTGAGCGTGTGGCGGCGCGGGCTCTGGCCGGAGAACCATCGGTGCGTTAGGAACCGTTTAGACGCCGCCCGGCGGAAAAGCGGGCGGCGGGGGCTTTTATAAGGGTCTCGACTTTCTCCTACTCGCGACGGACGCCCTCTTGAGCAGTTTCGCAGCCCTTTCGAAGCGCCTGCGCGCCGCCGCCGCCCGGTCTCTCGGCGGGGCTTTTGGCGCTGTTCGGGCGCGGCTCCTGACCGGGGCGCCCTCCCACAAGGCGGACGATCTCGCGGAGGCCGACTGGCGCGGCGATGACAGCGCTGAAAATTTAGGCGCCGCTCCCGAGGATGCGCCGGTCTGGGCGCAGGCCAGAAAGGCGGCCCCGCGGCACGGGCAGGAAGGCGACGCAGCGGGCTTCTCGGCCGGCGCCTATCTCGACGAAACGGGCGTCGACGGGCAGGGTATGCTGTCCGTGCACAATCTGGCCAAATCCTACAAGACGCGGCGCGTCGTCGAGGATGTGAGCCTGCATGTGCGGCGCGGCGAAGCGGTGGGCCTTCTCGGCCCCAATGGCGCCGGCAAGACGACCGTCTTTTATATGATCACCGGGCTCGTCAAGCCGGACAAGGGCGTGATCTCGCTCGACGGCTATGACGTGACGCCGCTCCCCATGTATCGCCGGGCGCGGCTCGGCATCGGCTATCTGCCGCAGGAAGCCTCGGTTTTCAGGGGGCTTTCGGTCGAGGACAATATCAGGGCCGTTCTGGAGATCACCCAGCCGGACGAGAAGAAGCGCGCCGAGGAGCTCGAGGGCCTGCTCGAGGAATTCCGCCTCACCCGCATGCGCCATACGCCGGCCGTGGCGCTCTCGGGCGGCGAACGGCGGCGCTGCGAAATCGCCCGCGCGCTCGCGGGGCATCCCTCCTTCATGCTGCTCGACGAGCCCTTTGCGGGCATCGACCCCATCGCCGTCGGCGGCATTCAGGATCTCGTGCGGCATCTGAAGGCGCGCGGCATCGGCGTGCTGATCACCGACCACAGCGTGCGCGAGACGCTGGGCCTCACCGACCGCGCCTATATCATCTACAACGGCCATGTGCTGACCGAGGGGCCGCCCGAGGCCATCGTCGCCAATCCGGACGTGCGCCGTATCTATCTCGGCGAAGATTTCCGCATGTAGGACCCAGACGTTCCGCCGCATTGGCGCGTCTTGGCGTCATTTTCGCGAGCGTTGCTTAACCCTTGGGCGATTTGCGCCTGGGGCGCCGCCTATTTGGTCCTGCCCGCGCCAGCGCCGCATGCTATAAGCAAGAAACAGGCCGAGAGGCTGGGCGGCAAGCGTGCGAGCGTGCGCAAATGACGATTTCGACCAAGCTGATGATGCGCCAGGGTCAGTCCCTGGTCATGACTCCGCAGCTCTTGCAGGCGATCAAGCTGCTTCAGTTCTCCAATCTGGAGCTTTCCGCCTATCTGAACGACGAGATGGAGCGCAATCCGCTGCTCGAGGCGCGCGACGACGACGCGGGCGGCGCCGCAAGCGAGCCGGGCGCGAGCGAGGACTTCCGCGCGGATGCCGCCGCTTTCGAGGGTGAGGCGGGCGAGGTTTTTTCCGGCGAGCCTCGTGAGGGCGACTGGGCGCGGGACACGCTCGCCGTGGATGCGGGCGCGCTGGCGGCGGACCTCGGCGCAGACATGAGCAACGCCTTTTCGCCCGATGGGCCGGCCGTGACTCCGCTCGCGCCGCGCGAGGCGCCCGAGGGCGCGGGCCTCTCGGCGACCTCCTGGAGCGGCGCGGCCGGCGGCGGCGAGGACGGCGAAGCGCCCAATCTCGAAGCCTATGTCGCCGCGCGGCCGAGCCTGCACGAACATCTCGCGTCGCAACTCTCTCTGTGTTGCGCCGATTCGCGCAGGCGGCTCATCGGCCAGGCGATCATCGACGGCATCGACGAGACGGGCTATCTGCGCGAAAGCCTCTCCGACATCGCGGCCCGCCTCGACGCCGATCCGGCGGAGACCGAAGCCGTCCTGGCCCTGATTCAGACCTTCGAGCCCTCGGGCGTCGGCGCCCGCGATCTCGCCGAATGTCTGGCGATCCAGCTCAAGGAGCGCGACCGCTACGATCCGGCGATGCAGATATTCGTCGCCAATCTGCCGCTGGTCGCGCGGCGCGACGCCGCCCAACTCGCGCGGCTGTGCGGGGTCGACGCCGAAGACGTCGCGGAGATGGCGGCCGAGCTGCGCCGGCTCGATCCGAGGCCGGGCCGCGCCTTCGGCGACGCGCCGGTCCAGCCGCTCGTTCCCGACGTCATCGTCCACTCCGCGGCCGACGGCGCCTGGCGTGTGGAGCTCAATTCCGACGCGCTGCCGCGAGTTCTGGTCAACCACAGCTACGCCGCCAGGGTGAGCGCCGCCACGCGCGAGGGCGACCGGACCTTCATCTCCACCTGCCTGCAAAACGCCAACTGGCTCGCCAAGAGCCTCGAGCAGCGCAGCCGGACGATTCTGAAGGTCGCGTCGGAGATCGTGAGGCTTCAGGACGCCTTCCTGACCAGCGGCGTCGAGCATTTGCGCCCGCTCAACCTGCGCACCATCGCCGACGCCATCGGCATGCACGAATCGACGGTCTCCCGCGTCACCTCCAACAAATACATGATGACGCCGCGCGGCGTCTTCGAACTCAAGTATTTCTTCTCGGCCTCCATCGCCACGGCCAGCGGGGCCGGGGCCCATTCGGCCGAATCGGTGCGCTTCCGCATCAAGCAGATGATCGACCGCGAGACCGCCGACGACGTGCTCTCCGACGACGCCATCGTCGCGAGGCTCAAGGCGGCCGACATCGACATTGCGAGGCGGACTGTGGCCAAATACAGAGACAGCCTGAAGATTCCGTCTTCGGTCGATCGCCGTCGGGCGAAGCTCGCGCTCGCGCGGGAGCAGGCGCGGCTAGCCTTCTGACGAGAGCCCGGCCGCGCGCCGCCTTTCCACAAGCGGCGAACGCCCATTGACTTCATTCGCGCAGCCTTCTAACGCTGCGCGAAAATTCGCGGCGCGGTTCTGTGGGGAGACCGTAGACGCAGGCTCACGAAAAAGTGAAGCGGGGCGGACCCCGGTTGAAGAAAATCCGTAATCGGCGGGTAAGCGCAAAAGAGGCATAGTCTGTCTCGGCCGCGACGACCGGCCGCTTTCCGAAAAAGGCGGAGCGATATGTCCCTGAGAGTTTCGGGCAAGAACATCAACATCGGCGAGGCGCTGCGCGCCCATATCACGGAGCGTCTGGAGCAGGCGGCGTCGAAATATTTCGACGGCGGCGTCAGCGGCCATGTCACGATCACGCCCGAAGGTTCGGGCTACCGCGCCGATTGCAGCCTGCATCTCACCTCGGGCATCGTGCTTCAGGCGGACGGCCGGGCGCAGGAGCCCTATGCGACCTTCGACCAGGCGGCGGATCGGCTGGAGAAGCGCCTGCGGCGCTACAAGGAGCGATTGAAGGGCCACCACGACGGGCACGGACCGGTGGAGCCCGAGGTGGTGCCCTATCAGGTATTCGAGGCGCCTGACGAGGAAAGCGAGGCGCCGGCCGAATTCAGCCCGGCCGTTATCGTGGAATCGACCACGAAGCTGCGCCGTCTCTCGGTGCCGTCGGCCGTGCTTCACCTCGATCTCACTGGCGCCCCAGTTTTGGTGTTTCGTCACGCAAATACGGGGCGACTCAATATTGTCTATCGGCGAAACGACAACAATATCGGTTGGATCGATACGCCCGCCAGCGAGTAGCCGCCTTTCCCCAGGGCGGCGCCCGCGGGAAGGGGAGTTCCGCCGGACGTCGCCTTGCGGGACCGGCCCGGCATGTATCTTGCGATTTCCTTCATGGGCGCAGCCGCGCAGCTTGAAGGTTTTTCCAACGCTTGAAAGATAGGGCGTCGCATGCGGCTCACGGATCTTGTCACGCCGGAAGCGGTGATCGCCAATTTGAAGGCGAGCTCGAAAAAGCAGCTGCTTCAGGAGCTGAGCGACCGCGCGGCCAGGCTCTCGGGCCTGCCGTCGCGGGAAATTTTCGACGCCCTGCTGCACCGCGAGCGCCTGGGCTCGACAGGCATTGGCGAGGGCATTGCCATTCCGCACGGCAAGCTCGCCAGGGTCAAGTCGATTTTCGGGATTTTCGCCCGGCTCGAGCGGCCGGTGGATTTCGAGGCGCTGGATGGCGCCCCGGTCGATCTGGTCTTTTTGCTGATCGCCCCGGAGACCTCCGGGGCGGATCATCTGAAAGCGCTCGCCTGCGCGGCGCGGATGCTTCGCGACCCTGGCCTTGTCGCAACCATCCGCGCCACGCGAGACCATGACGCGCTTTACTCACTCATTTCGCAGCGTTCCAAGCCCCACGCCGCGTAACCGTCGAAGGGGGCGTCTTCCTAAACCGTCGCCCGCTTCTGCCCGCCGCCGTGGGAGGCGTGTCCGCCCTTACGGCCCGCTTCCGACGCGAGGGTGTGATCGCGCGAGAAGCTGCGTTTCGCCGGATTGACGCTCTGACCGCCCTTGCGTCCGGCGCGCGCCGCAAGTTCGGGATTTTGCGAGAAACTGCGCTTCTCGTCCGGGACGCTCTGACCGCCCTTGCGCGCGATCGCGCGCTGTTTCTCCGGATCCATCGACGCAAAGCCTCGATTGGACTTCTTCACTACTTCCTGCATGGTCGCCTCCTGCCCCCGCGCCACGCGTATAACTTGCCGAATCGGCCAAGGTTTCCGCAATCGTGGAATATACTTAGCCAAGCTTGTGAAGGACGAAAATCCCATGTGGAGTTAGACTTATCAACAGCTTGACCGTCCCTTTCAGGCGATTTTTCTTTGCGACCTGCGATTGAAAAACAGCGCCTGGCTGATGACAGCCTTGAGACTTTCGACGCTGAAGGGCTTGGTGACGAGAAAGGCGGGTTCGGGCGGCGCGCCGGTGAGGAAGCGTTCCGGATAGGCGGTGACGAAGATGACAGGAGTCGAGAAGGCGTCGAGAATATCATTCACCGCGTCGAGGCCCGAACTGCCGTCGGCGAGCTGGATGTCGGCGAGAATCAGACCCGGCTTTGTTTTTTCAATTGCAACCACCGCCTCGCGATGGGTGCGGGCCATGCCGGCCACGCTGTGCCCAAGTTCCTCCACAATGCTGCGCAGATCATGCGCGATCAGCGGCTCGTCCTCTATGATGAGCACGTCCGTCGCGATCTGATCGGCGATTTCGGCATTGGCGGCGTCGATGAGGTCTGCGGCCGCCCCTTCGGAGACGCCGAGCGTGTCTCCGATCTGTTCGAGATCGAAGCCTTCGAGGGCGTGCAGGAGAAAGGCGACGCGCGGCTTCAATGAAATGGCGTCGAGACGGCCGCGGGCGCCGTCGTCGGCCAAACCGGCGGCCGGATCGGGCTGGGCGATGGCGCCGGCGGCCCAGGTCGCCAGGAACAGGCGATAGAGGGAAATTCTCAGATCGTCATTTTGATCGAGTTTTCTTGGGTCTGCGACAATTGTTTCGAGCGTCGCCAGGACATGGGCGTCGCCGCCCTCGCGGGTCCCGACCAGCGCGCGCGCGAAGCGCCTCAGATAGGGAAGATGGCCATAGATCTCTTTTGAAACCGACATCTCACGCCTCCGAAGGCGTTCAAATTCATACGAAAAGGAAGCGAAACCATGACGTCTGCGTCAAAACGACCTGCACGAATGAAGGAACCAATCCATGAGCGCGGCGTTTTCCCTTCCGTGCGGCGCACTATATCGCGCAGCGAAACAGATCCGCCACAGAAAATCATGACTTTGCAGATTGGGGGCTCCATGGTGAAAAACAGTCCGGAGAATGCCGTTGTGCGCGCGCAACCCGATGGGGATCAGCTGCGCTCCGACGCGCGTCATTTTCCGGGAACGCTCCCGCGGAGCCTGGCGGCGGTGGCCGCGGGGCTCGGCGTCGGCGCGCCGCGCCCCGCCAATGCGGAGAAGACAGCCGGCGTCGGGCCGCTGAAACTTTGCAAGACGGAAAGGAACGACCACAAGATGCGCGGCCCCGATTTTGGCGACGCGATCGGGAAGGAGTTGCAGAATCTCTACGACGACGTCGTGGCGCAGCCGGTCCCCGACCGCTTCCTGAATCTGTTGAACCAGCTCGAACAAACTATGGTATCCTCAGGCCGGTCCGGTGGCGCGCCTGGGGAGAGAGAGTGAACGAAGAGGAGCCCGGTCCCAGCGACGGTCAGAGCCTAAAACGGGATCTCATTGCGGCGATCCCCAATCTGCGTGCTTTCGCCGTCTCCATCTGCGGCAATCCCGACCGCGCCGACGACCTCGTCCAGGAGACGCTGGTCAAGGCGTGGGGGAGCCTCGGATCATTCGCCGTGGGCACCAATCTGACCGCCTGGCTCTTCACGATCCTTCGCAACATCTATTACAGCGAATTTCGCAAGCGGCGGCGCGAGGCGCCCGATCCGGACGGGGCGATCGCCTCTGCGCGGCTGATCGCGCCCGAGTCGCAGAACGCCCATATGGATTTCCTCGATTTCCGCGAGGCGCTGCAAAAGCTTCCGCTCGATCAGCGCGAGGCCTTGATCCTCGTCGCGGCCTCCGGCATGTCCTATGAAGAGGCGGCGGAAATCTGCGGCTGCGCGCCCGGCACGATGAAGAGCCGGGTCAATCGCGCGCGAAACCGGCTCAACGAGATCATGGCCCTGCCGAGGGCCCCGCGAGAGAGCGGCCAGGCGCGCGGCGCCGGGGAACTCACGCCGGCCGGCCGAGATTGAACGGACCGGAGAAATGCAGCATAGGGAGCGCGCCATCCGCTCCCTTGTTTGTCCTCACGCGAACGCGTGCCAAAAAGCGCGTCCGCCCCTTTTTCGAGCGAGACCATGACAGAAGAAAGCCGCATCGAACGCGATTCCTTTGGCGACATCGCCGTCCCGTCCTGGGCCTATTGGGGCGCGCAGACCCAGCGTTCGCGCGAGAATTTCCCCATCGGCGGCCAGCGCATGCCGATCGAGGTGGTGCACGCCCTCGCCCGGGTGAAACTCGCCGCCGCCAAGGTGAACGCCGCCAAGGGCCTGATCCCGCCGGACGTCGAAAAGGCCATCGTTTCGGCGGCGCAGGAGGTGATCGACGGCAAGTTCGACGATCATTTTCCGCTCGTCGTCTGGCAGACGGGCTCCGGCACACAGTCCAACATGAACGTCAACGAGGTGATCGCCAATCGCGCCAATGAGCAGCTCGGCGCGGGCCGCGGTGCGAAATCGCCCGTTCATCCCAACGACCACGTCAATTGTGGCCAGTCCTCCAACGACAGTTTCCCGACAGCCATTCACGTCGCCGGGGCGCTGGCGATCTCCGGAAAGCTTTTGCCGGCGATCGAGCGGCTCGAGGCGGCGCTGGAGCGCAAGTCGTCGCAGTTTTCAAATCTCGTCAAGATCGGCCGCACCCATTTGCAGGACGCGACGCCCGTGACGCTCGGCCAGGAATTCTCCGGCTACGCCGCGCAGGCGAAATATGGCGCGGCGCGCATTCGCACGACGCTGCCCGACCTGTTCGCTCTGGCGCAGGGCGGCACCGCCGTCGGCACGGGCGTCAACACCGCGAAGGGCTTCGCCGAGGAGGTCGCGGCCAATATCGCCCGGCAGACCGGCCTGCCTTTCGTCACGGCGCCCAACAAGTTCGAGGCGCTCGCCGCGCATGACGCCATCGTCTTCGCCCATGGCGCGATCAATGCGCTGGCCGCCGGCCTCTACAAGATCGCCTGCGACATTCGCCTGCTCGGCTCGGGCCCGCGCGCCGGCCTCGCCGAACTACGGCTGCCGGAAAACGAGCCCGGCTCGTCGATCATGCCCGGCAAGGTGAATCCGACGCAGGTCGAGGCCATCACCATGGTCTGCGCGCGCGTCTTCGGCAATCATCAGACGATCACCTTCGCCGCCTCGCAGGGCCATCTCGAACTCAATGTGATGAAGCCGGTGATCGCCTTCGCCCTGCTCGAATCCATCGACCTGATGACGACCGGAATAGACAGCTTCATCGTCCGCTGCATCGACGGCATCGAGGCGGACGAGGCCAACATCACGCGATTCCTCGAGCGGTCGCTGATGCTCGTGACGGCGCTCGCGCCGAAGATCGGCTATGACGCCGCGTCCAAGATCGCCCGCGCCGCCCACAAGAACGGCACGAGCCTCAAGGAGGAGGCGCTCGCCTCCGGCAAGGTCACGGAGGCCGAATTCGACGCGATCGTGCGCCCGGAGAAGATGCTCGCGCCGAACGACTGACTTTCAAAAAAGAATAGAGGGTGGGAGGGGCCCCTCTCCCACCCTCGTCGGAAGCTCGTGGGGCTCCCAACGCCGTCTGCCCACGGCGACACGATACTGCGGGAATGCGAACGGACAGGATGTGCGCCGCCGCATCGCTCGAAAACACTTCGGTTATAGGTTAGAAGATTTTTTGCGCCAGAGTCGACGCTGGCTCTTTTTTCCAAAGACAAGGCCCCGATTCGATGCATGTCACCCGAGGCGTTATCCTCGCCACGCTTATCTTCGGGGTCGCGGCCTGCGCTCAGCGGCCGCATGGCTTTCTGATCCCCTCGCGCCAGGCCCCGCCCGGGACGAGCCTCGTGCAGATGCTCGTGGCGACGACGCGCGCGCCCAATGAGGCCGAGCCCGGCGAGATGTTCTCGGGCGAGCGCGGCGCCGGCTTCTCCTTCGCCGACATCACCGTCTCCATCCCGCCGGAGGGGAACCGCAAGGTCGGCGAGGTGCAGTGGCCCACGACCCAGCCGCCGGATCCCATGCGCGAATTCACGACCGTCGAGGCCTCCGTGATGACCAAGGAGCAGGCGGTCGCCGAATTCAACAGGCATATCAAACAGACGCCGCGCCGCCAGGTTCTGGTTTTCGTCCATGGCTACAACACGCGCTTTGGCGAGGCGGTCTATCGCTTCGCGCAGATCGCGCATGATTCCGCCGCCTATGTGACGCCGGTGCTCTTCACCTGGCCGTCGCGCGGCAAGCTCCTGCACTATGGCTACGACCATGAAAGCGCGAACTATTCGCGCGACGCGCTCGAGACCCTGTTGCAGACCCTTTCGCACAATCCCAATGTCGGGGAGATTTCCATTCTCGCCCATTCCATGGGCAATTGGGTGACGCTCGAAGCCCTGCGCCAGATGGCGATTCGCGACCGCGGGCTCTCGCCGAAGATCCAGAACGTCATGCTCGCCGCGCCGGACGTCGATTTCGACGTTTTCCGCCGCCAGATCGCCACGATCGACGCCCGGCCGTCGATCTTCACGATCTTCGTCTCCCGCGACGACGAGGCGCTCGCGACCTCCCGCCAGGTCTGGGGCGACAAGCCGCGCGTCGGCGCCGTCGATCCGACGGCGGCGCCCTATGACGAGACGTTCAGGAGCAACCGGGTGCAGGTGATCGATCTGACCGACGTCGCTTCGGGCGGCGGCGACAGTCTGGGACATACCAAATTCGCCGAGGCGCCTCAGGTCGTCCGGTCGATCGGGGCGCGGCTCGCCGCGGGTCAGGCCCTGAACGACGGCGGGGGCGGGGTCGGCGAAAAACTGGGCCAGGTCGCGACGGGCGCCGGATCAGCCGTCGGCGCTGCGGTCACGGCGCCTCTCGTCATTGCCGACCCGAGCAGCCGGGACAGTTTGGATGAACGGCTGGAATCGATCGGCGAACGACTCGGACACGCAGCGCGATGAACGCCCCGGACAAGTCCGGCGTCGGGCCTTTCGCCGCGGCGGCCCTCTCGGCCGGGCCCATTCTCGCCGCGGCCCTGCTCGGCAATGCGGCGACCCTCCCCAATATCGCGCCCTGGTACCAGAGCCTCGCCAAGCCGCCGCTCACCCCGCCGAACTGGGTTTTCGGTCCGGCCTGGACGACGCTTTACATTCTGATGGGCGTGGCCTTCTACCGTATCCTGCGGAGCGATCCGGCGGCGGCGGGGCGGGGCCGGGCGATCCTGCTCTTTACGGCGCAGCTCGCCCTCAACGCCGCCTGGTCCTTCGCCTTTTTCGCGGCGCATAGTCCGGCTCTGGGCCTCGCCGTGATCCTGCCGCTCGAAGTGCTGATTCTCGCCACGATCGCCGCCTTCTGGCGCCTCGACCGCGCCGCCGCCCTCTGCCTCGTCCCTTATGCGCTGTGGGTCGCCTTCGCGACCTATCTCAACCTCGGGATTTTCGTGCTCATTCCCTGAGGGGACGCCGGCCCTCAGAAAGGCGCCTGTCTGGCGGCGGCGACATAGGCGTCGGCGTCCTCCTTCAGGAGGAGCCGCTCCTTGACGAGCCTGTCGGCGACGACCCGCATGGTCGCCACGAAATAGGCGCGCGAGCCATAGCGTTCGATGAGAGAGGGCCGGGGGTCGCCGCTTTTCTCCCGCTCCGCCTTCGTCGCCGGAAAGGACGCCGACGCGCCCGCCGCGCAGGCCGGGCCGGTCTTTTCCTTTTGCGCATTGAAGCCGACGAAGGTCGCGACGGGCAGCGCGTGATCGGGCAGGCGCAGGCCCGAAAGCTCGTTGCCGTCGGGGTCGATGCGGGGAACGCGGCCGGCCACGGCCGGCGGGGCCGGCGTCCCCGGTATTTTCGGCCAGACGAGCGCGGCCGCCTCGACGAGATCGGCTTCGGTCGGCGCGCGTGACGGCGGGGGCTTCGCGCCTTTCGTCCAGTCGTCGAGCGCCGCCAACAGCGCCCGCAGCGCCGGCGCCGGCGATCGCTGGTTGAGGGGCGCGGCGCAATTTTCACCGGCGAGGGTCTGCGCCATTCCCGCAAGGAAGAAGCTGCGGCGAGTCTCCGCGGCCGGGCCGGGCAGGGGCCGCCCGCCCGCGCCCCAATAGGCGTCGCTTCCCCACGTGTCGATGACGCGCGGCCCTGTCGCCGCCGGCGCCGGCGCGTCCTGCAGCAGCAGGCCGTCGAACAGCGCCCCCGCCTCCGCGAGCGCCGCCCCTGCGCCGCCCCGGCCATGGGCCAGGAGGCGCCGCGCGCCCACGAGGCCCCGAAGCCGAGGCGCGAGATCGCGCAAGGCCGCCGCCCGCGCCGCCGGGGGCAGGCTCGACAGATCGAGCCGGGCGACCGCCATGCCGCGCGAGAGGGCCAGCGGGGCGAGATCGTCGCCCGGCGCCGTCTCGAGGAAGAGCGCCGCGCCGCTGTGATCCGAGGGCGAAGCCGGCCGCGCCGGGCGCATGAGCGCGATGTCGAACTCGTGGGTCTGCCCGCCGATCCGGACGGCCGCCCGCACGGCGGCGCTCGTCTCGGCAAGAGAGACGAGCTCGGCCCGCGCCGGGACGGCGAAGAGCATCGCGGCGCAAAAAAACTTAAGACCCTGGAGCATCCGCCGGCATGTCCCCCGCCCGCGCCCATTCCGCCGCGATTTCGAGATCGCTCAGAAAGCGCGCCCATTCCCTTTGCTTATCCTCTTCCCCCTTCAGGCGCAGCAGGAATGACGGGTGGATGGTGGCGATGAATTTCGCGCCCTGGTCGAGGTCGAGCAGTCGGCCCCGCAGCTCCGAGACCGGCTCGGCGCGGCCCAGAACGCCGCGAATCGCCGTGGCGCCCATGGCGACGACGAGCCCCGGCGCGACCAGGGCGCGCTCCTGTTCGAGCCACCAGCGGCAGGCGTCGATTTCGCCGGCGTCGGGCCGCTTGTGCAGGCGCCGCTTGCCGCGCGGCTCGAATTTGAAATGCTTGACCGCATTGGTGACGAAGCACTGTTCGCGCGGGAGATGGACCTTGGTTAGCGCCTTGTCGAGCAACCGGCCGGCGGGACCGACGAAGGGCCGGCCCGAACGATCCTCGAGATCGCCGGGCTGCTCGCCGACAACCATCACCCGCGCGCCGCGCGGCCCTTCGCCCGGCACGGCCTGGGTGGCGTTCCTGTAGAGCGGGCAGCGGGTGCAGACCTCTTCCTCGCCGGCGAGCGCGGCAAGGGTCATGAACTCGGACATGGGGAGTAAACGTTGGCCGGGGCCGCTTCGTTCGTCTGGAAAAAACCAGCCCCGGCCCCAAAAGCCTGCACCGCACTTCGGCCTCGCATTTTTCGAATTTCGCGCTAAGGGGGAGCGGCCGGAAGGGGCGGCCGCATCCGCCTCATGCGACGAGGGGAGAAATAGTCATGTTCGATCTGACAGGAAAAACGGCGCTCGTAACCGGCGCGAGCGGCGGCATCGGCAAGGACATCGCCCGCGCCCTCGTCGCGGCGGGCGCGACCGTGGCGCTCTCCGGCACGCGCCGCGAGGCGCTGGAGGCGCTCGCCGCCGAGATCGGCGGAACGACGCATGTCCTGCCCTGCAACCTCGCCGACCGCGAGGAGACGGAAAAGCTCGCGCCCGCGGCCGAGGCGGCGATGGGCGGCGTCGATATTCTCGTCAACAACGCCGGCATCACCCGCGACGGGCTCTTCATGCGCCTGAAGGACGAGGATTGGGAGACGGTCCTCAACGTCAATCTCACCTCCGCCTTCCGCCTGTCGCGCGCCGTGCTGCGCGGCATGATGAAGAAGCGATTCGGCCGCATCATCGGCATCACGTCCGTCGTCGGCGTCACCGGCAATCCGGGGCAGGGGAATTACGCGGCCGCCAAGGCGGGCATGATCGGCATGTCGAAATCGCTTGCCGCCGAGGTCGCCTCGCGCGGCGTCACGGTCAATTGCGTGGCGCCCGGCTTCATCGAAAGCCCCATGACCGACGCGCTGAACGACGCGCAGAAGGAGCGCATTCTCGCCGCCGTTCCCGCCGGCCGGCTGGGGACGGGCGCCGACGTCGCCGCCGCCGTGGTCTATCTCGCGAGCGCCGAGGCGGGCTATGTGACGGGCCAGACGCTGCATGTGAACGGCGGGATGGCGATGATCTGACGCGGCGGCGTTTTTGCCCTGGGATAAAGCGCGGCGCGCGGCGTCTTTTCGCAGCGCGCGCCCCTTCCGGCCCTCTCGCCAACCTGATTGAAGTATGTTACCAGACCGACGCCGCGAGAGGGGCGGCGCCGCCCTCATCCCCGACATCAGGCCCGAGCGCCATTCTGGCCGCGCCGCTTGGGGAATGGGCTGGCGCATATGAATCTTAGGGAGAAAACGGCGAGCGGGCGAATCCTGCGGCGCCGTCATCGGTGCGAGCACCATAGCAATAGGGACGAAATCAATGAGCGATGTCGCCGAGCGCGTGAAGAAGATCGTTGTGGAACACCTCGGCGTCGAGCCTGAGAAGGTCGTCGACAAGGCGAATTTCATCGACGATCTGGGCGCGGACTCGCTCGACACGGTCGAGCTGGTCATGGCCTTCGAGGAAGAATTCGGCGTCGAGATCCCGGACGATGCGGCCGAGACCATCGTGACGGTCGGCGACGCCGTGAAGTTCCTCGAGAAGGCCAAGGCCGCCTGATTTCGGAACATCGACGCGAAAGCGCGCCGGCCGACCGCCGCGCGCTTTTTGCTTCCGCCCCGCCCGGCGCACGGGCGGGCCTTTATCCTTCCCATCTGAATTAGAGAGCAAGCCATGCGCAGGGTGGTCGTCACCGGGCTTGGCGTCGTGTCGCCTCTGGGCTGCGGCGTCGAAACGAATTGGCGGCGGTTGGTTGCCGGCGAGCACGGATTCCGCCGCATCGACACATTCGAGGTCGACGACCTTCCCTGCCAGATCGCGGCGATGATCCCGCGCGGCGACGGCTCCAACGGCTCCTTCAACGCGGACCAGTGGTTCGACCCCAAGGAGCAGCGCAAGGTCGACGATTTCATCGTCTATGGCGCGGCCGCCGCGACGCAGGCGCTCGCCGACGCGGGCTGGACGGCCGACACGCCCGAGAAGCAGGAGGCAACCGGCGTCCTGATCGGCTCCGGCATCGGCGGCCTCGGCGGCATTTACGAGACCTCGCTCACCCTGAAGGAGAAGGGCCCGCGCCGCGTGTCGCCCTTCTTCGTCTCGGGCCGCATCATCAATCTCGTGGCCGGCTACGTCTCGATCATGCACAATCTGAAAGGCCCGAACCACGCGGTGGTGACGGCCTGCGCCACCGGCACCCACGCCATCGGCGACGCCGCGCGCATCATCGCCATGGGCGACGCCGACGTGATGGTCGCGGGCGGCGCCGAATCGCCGGTCAACCGCATCGGCGTCGCGGGCTTCGCCGCCTGCCGCGCTCTCTCGACCGGCTTCAACGACCGGCCGGCCGACGCCTCTCGCCCCTATGACAAGGACCGCGACGGCTTCGTGCTCGGCGAGGGCGCGGGCTGCGTCGTCCTCGAGGACTATGAGCACGCCAAGGCGCGCGGCGCGCGCATCTATTGCGAGCTCATCGGCTATGGCATGTCGGGCGACGCCCACCACATCACGGCGCCCTCGCCCGAGGGCGACGGCGCCTATCGCTGCATGAAGATGGCGCTGAAGCGTTCGGAGATTTCCGTCGCCGACATCGACTATGTGAACGCCCACGGCACCTCGACGCCGCTCGGCGACGAGATCGAACTCAAGGCCGTCGAGCGGCTGATCGGCAATGTCGAACCGAGACTCTCCATGTCCTCCACCAAATCGGCGGTGGGGCATCTTCTCGGGGGCGCGGGCGCGGTGGAGGCGGTGTTCACCATCCTCGCCATGACCAACAACGCCGCCCCGCCGACGCGCAATCTCGACAATCCTTCCGTCGAGACCGCGATCGACCTCGTTCCCAAAAAGGCGCGGGAGCGCGAGATCAATGTGGCGCTGTCGAATTCCTTCGGCTTCGGCGGCACCAACGCCTCGCTGCTGTTCCGCAAGCTCGGCTAGGACTTTCCGCGTTCTGCGGACTCCATCCCTGGGTTCCTGGGGATAATTCGGGCGGAGGCGCTTTGTCCGGAGCGGGCAAGGCTTGCGCTCCTGAATTCGCCACAATGACCCCTAGTGTGTACGGCTGCGGTTTTGCCCCCGCGGGATCGAGTCCCGCGGGTTCCCGGCTCCGTGTCCGGCTTCAGTTGGCGTGATGACGATGATGAGCGACGAGACCGGCGACAAGCCGACCCCTGAGGACGACACCGCCCAGGCCAAGGGCCGCGAAGCGAGTAGCGGGTCGGCCCCGCCGGCCGAACCTGGCGCAGGCGGCGCGGGCGCCCCCGAAACGCCAAGCGCAGCGCCGCCTGCCTCTCCCGCGCCAATAGCGGGGCCGGAGGAAACCCCAGAGGCGAAGCCGGTCGAAGCGGCTGCTTCCGAAAAGGCCGCGTCGCAAGCGGCCGCGGAGGCGCCGAAGCCCGAAACGGGGCCAGCCGACTCCGCCGCCGAAACCGGTCCAGCCGAGCCCATCCCGGCCTCACCCGAGCCGCTCGAGCCTAAAAGCGCCGAGCCCGCCCCGGCGCAGCCCGCCCTTTCAAAGCCGGCCGCGCCCTCGGAGCGGGAAGGCGAGAAAACTGGCGGGTCCATCTTCAGCCGCCGCGCCACCCTTCAGGCCGCCCGGCAGACCCTCCAGCCGGAAGCGCCCCCGGCCCCGCCCAGGAAAAAGAAGAAGCGCCGCGACGGCACGCTCTCGGTGATGAGCGGCTTTCTGAGCTTCATGCTCGTGGCGCTGGTCGCCGGCGTCTTCGGCGTCATCGCCGTGCTGCACAAGCTCAAGGAGCCGGGTCCGCTCGCCGCCGACAAGATCGTTTATCTGCCCCCGCGCAGCGACGTGCCGGAAATGCTGGCGCAGCTCCAGCGCGAGGGCGTCATCGACAGTCCGTCGCTGATGAATTTCGCCGTGCTCGTCGAGGGCGCGCGCGGCAAGCTGAAGCCCGGCGAATATGTCTTCAAGAAGCAGGCGAGCCTGCGCGACGTGATCGACGCCCTCGTCGCCGGGCGCCAGCTCATGCACACGCTGACCATTCCGGAAGGATTGACGAGCGAGCAGATCCTCGAACGGCTGCGCGACTCCGACCTCCTCGCCGGCGATATTCTCGAAGCGCCAAAGGAAGGCGCGCTGCTGCCCGAAACCTACAAGTTTCCGCGCGGCTTCCCGCGCAGCAAGCTCATCGTCAAGATGCAGGAGGACCAGCGCAAGCTCGTCGATCAGATCTGGGCGAAGCGCGCCAAGGACCTCCCGCTGCGGTCGCCCTACGAGCTCGTGATTCTCGCCTCCATCGTCGAGAAGGAGACCGGCAAGGCCGAGGAGCGGCCGCGCGTCGCCGCCGTCTTCACGAACCGCCTGCGCAAGGGCATGCGACTGCAATCCGATCCGACGATCGTTTACGGCCTCGTCGGCGGCAAGGCGACGCTCGGGCGCGGCATCATGCGCTCGGAAATCGAGAAATGGACGCCCTACAACACCTACGCCATTGACGGCCTGCCGTCGGGTCCGATCGCCAATCCGGGCAAGGCGGCGCTGGAGGCGGTCGCCAACCCGGCAAACACCCGTGACCTCTATTTCGTCGCGGACGGCACGGGAGGCCATGTCTTCGCCGAGTCGCTCGACCAGCATTCGCGCAACGTCCAGAACTGGCGCCGCATCGAGCAGGAGCAGAAGGCGAAGGCCGGCGAGGGGATCGACCAGAGCGCGCCGGCCGCCGTCCCGCCGCCCGCCCCCCCCAAAAGCGACAAGCCCGACAAGCGCACCCAGGCGCCGATCGGCCGGATGATCGCGCTCGGCGCCCGGCACGAGGATTATCCCGCCTCGCGCGAGATGGCGGCGGATGACGGGCCAACCCACCGGATCGGCAAATTCTCTCCCGCCGGCGCGGCCTTTTTCCTCGGCGGATACGAGGATCCGACCGCCGACGCCACGCCGCGGCCCGCGCGGCTGCGGGTCGCAAGGCCCTATTTCACCGAGCCCGTGGCCCAGCCCAAGGGGCCTGCGAACGGCTTCGATCCCACCCTGCTCGCGGCGCGCGCGGCGCCCGAGGGCGAGGGCGAGGAAGAAGGCGCGCTTGGCCCGGACATGCTGGCCCGCGAGAGCGCCGACGGCAAGGCGCTGCCCGACGGCCCGGGAGACATTGCGCTTTATCCCGTTTCGCCCGCGCGGCGCGCCGAACTCAAGGCCCGCGCCGCCCGGCTCGGCCTCGCGACCGGCTCGGACGACGCGCCGACCGACGCGCTGGTCGATCGGACGGCGCCGGAAGAGACGCCCGTCCCCGCCCCCGCGCGCGTCGCCGACGGGGCCGCCCCGCTGGCGCTCGCGCCCGCGCCGCAGCGCGCCCGCCCGCGCGCCTTCGACGCCTCCGAGGGCACCCCGCTCGATCCGCTGCGCGACAAGAGCTGGGACCTCACCTCGGCCAAGACTGTTCCCTCGGCGGCCAGCATTCGCTGACGCCGCAGCAAACCGGAGCGCGCCGATGACCGTCGCAAGCATGACTGGATTCGCCCGCGCGCGCGGCAGCCTCGGCGCCTGGAGCTACGCCTGGGAGCTCAAAAGCGTCAACGCCAAGGGCCTCGATCTCCGGGTCCGGGTTCCGCCCGGTTTCGACGCCGTGGAGATCAAGGCGCGCGCCGCGCTTTCGGCTCGCCTGACGCGCGGCTCCGTCTTCGCGAGCCTGTCCGCCCAACGGCTCGAGGCGCAGGGCGTCGCGCGGATCAATCGCGCGGCCCTCGACAAGCTGCTCGCGGCGCTCGACGACGTGCCTCTGCATGCGAGCCTTGGGCCGGCGTCACTCGACGGCCTGCTCGCCGTCCGGGGCGTCGTCGAAATCTCGGAGCCCGAGGACAACGAGGCCGAGCGCGCGGCGCTCGAAAGCAGCGTTCTCGCCGCGCTCGGGACCGCGCTCGACTCCCTGCTCGCCGCTCGCGAGGCCGAGGGGCAGGCGCTCGCCGCCGTGCTCCGGTCGCGGCTGACGCGCATCGGCGCGCTCGCCGCCGAGGCGGACGCCCTGCCGGGCCGCCATCCCGAGGCCGTGCGCCATCGTCTGGCGCAGCAGGTGGCGCGTCTGCTCGAAAGCGCCGAGGGGCTCGACCCGAACCGCCTCCATCAGGAGGCCGTGCTGCTCGCCGTGAAATCGGATATCCGCGAGGAGCTCGACCGGCTCGTCGCCCATGTCGCGGCGGGGGAAAAACTGCTGCGCGACGGTGGCCCCGTCGGGCGCCGGCTCGATTTCCTCGCCCAGGAGCTTTCCCGGGAAACCAACACGCTCTGCGCCAAATCCAACGATCCGGCGCTGACGGCCATCGGGCTGGATCTCAAGATCGACGTCGAGCAACTGCGTGAACAGGTGCAAAACATCGAATGAACCCGTGCGACGGTTGAAAGAAACGCCCTAATTTCTTATTGGCGGTAACCCGCATCCCGAGACCCCCGCCGACATGGATCACACACCTCCGCTGCGCCGCGGCGTCGTTCTCATCCTTTCCTCGCCCTCCGGCGCCGGCAAGACCACGCTGACGCGGATGCTGCTTCAGGATCGGGACCTCGACCTCACCTTATCGATTTCCGTGACGACGCGGGCCCGCCGGTCGAGCGAGGTGGACGGCATTCATTACCGCTTCATCAACGAGCGCCAGTTCGTCGTCATGCGCGACGCCGGCGAACTTCTGGAATGGGCGGAGGTGCACGGCAATTTCTACGGAACGCCGCGCGCGCCGGTCGAGGCGACGCTCGCCCAGGGCCGGGACTGCCTCTTCGACATCGATTATCAGGGCACGCGGCAGGTGCGCGAGAAGATGGGCGCCGACGCCGTCACCGTCTTCATCCTACCGCCGTCGATGAAGGAGCTGCGCGCCCGCCTGGAGCGCCGCGCCGAGGACGCAACCGAGGTGATCGAGCGCCGGCTGGAGAATGCGCGCAAGGAAATCCAGCGCTGGAAGGACTACGACTATGTGATCGTCAACGACGATCTCCAGCGTTCCTTCGACGATCTGATCGCCATATTGCGCGCCGAACGCCAGCGCCGGCCGCGGCAGGCGCACGGCATAGAGGCTTTCGTCGACAGGCTCCTGAGCGAGTAGAAAGCGGCGCCATCCGCGCTATTCTGGAGGCCATGCACGCACTCCTCCTCAAACGCGTCTATGAGCCCCCCGAGAAAGACGACGGCGCGCGCGTGCTCGTCGACCGGCTGTGGCCGCGCGGGCTGACCAAGGAAAAGGCCGCTCTCGACCATTGGGCGAAAGAGGTCGCCCCCAGCAACGAGTTACGCCGCTGGTTCGGCCATCGCCCCGACCGCTGGGAGGAATTTGCCGCGCGCTACCGCGAGGAGCTCGAGGCTCCGCCGGCGCAGGCGGAGATCGCGGCGATTCGCCGCCTCCTGCGGCAGGGCAGGGTCACGCTCCTTTACGCCGCCCATGACGAAGCGCAAAACAACGCCGTCGTGCTGCGTGAGGCGCTGCGCAAGCCTCACTGAGCCGTAAAGGCGTTGGCGAGCGCGACGAAGCCCGAAACGTCGATTTCCTCGGCGCGCTTGGTCTCCTCGATTCCGGCCCGCGCGAGCAGCGCCCCGGCGTCGACTCCAAGCGACTTCAGGCTTTGCCGCAGCATCTTGCGGCGCTGGCCGAAGGCGGCCTGCGTCACCCGCGCCAGCGCCCTCGCGTCGCAGGGCAGGGGCGCGGGGTTCGGGATGAGCTCAACGACCGAGGAGGTGACTTTCGGCGGCGGCGTGAAGGCCGCCGGCGACACGTCGAAGAGAATGCGGGCCTTCGTGCGCCAGCCGCACAGCACCGCGAGACGGCCGTAGTCGGCGCGGTTCTGCGGCGTGGCGACGATCCGCAGCGCCACCTCTTTTTGAAACATCAGCACATAGCGGTCGAAGACCGACGGCCAGGGCTCCGCCTCGATCCAGCGCGCGAGCAGGGCGGTCGCGACATTATAGGGAAGATTGGCGCAGATGCGGGCGTTACGCGCCGCTCCCTGCGCACGCACGAGCGCCGCGAGGTCGATGTCGAGCGCGTCGCCCTCGATCACGGTGAGACGCCCCGGGTAATGGGCGGCGATGTCGGCGAGCGCCGGCAGGCAGCGCGCGTCGCGCTCGATGGCGACGACGCGCGCCCCCTGCGCCAGAAGCGCGCGGGTGAGGCCGCCGGGGCCGGGGCCGATCTCGACGACGACCGTCTCGTCGAACGACCCGGCCGCCCGGGCGATCCGGCCCGTGAGGTTGAGGTCGAAAAGGAAATTCTGGCCGAGCGTCTTCTTCGCGTCGAGTCCATGGCGCGCGACGACCTCGCGCAGGGGCGGCAGGCTTTCGGTCACGCGGTCATCCGTCCGGCGAGCTTGATCGCCTCGATGAGGCTTCTCGGGTCGGCGACGCCCTTGCCGGCGATGTCGAAGGCCGTGCCGTGATCGGGCGAGGTGCGCACGAAAGGCAGGCCCAGCGTGACATTCACGCCGCGATCGAAGGCGAGCGTCTTGATCGGGATGAGGGCCTGATCATGGGTCGGACAGAGGGCCACGTCATATGTCGCGCGCGCCGCCTTGTGGAACATGGTGTCGGCCGGATAGGGGCCGGCCGCGTCGATTCCCTTCATGCGGAGGTCGTCGATCGCGGGCGCGATCGTCTCGATCTCCTCGCGCCCGAGCGCGCCCTCCTCGCCCGCATGGGGATTGAGCCCGGAGAAGGCGAGACGCGGATGCGCGAGGCCGAAGCGCGCGCGCAGATCATGCGCCACGATTTCGCCCGTCTCGACGATCAGCGCGCGGGTGAGGCGTCGCGGCGCCTCGGCCAGCGGAATGTGAATGGTGATGGGGACGACGGCGAGTTCCTCGGACCAGAGCATCATCACCGGGCGCGCGGCGACGCCATAATGACGGGCCGCCAGCTCGCCCAGAAATTCCGTGTGGCCCGGATGCGAAAAGCCCGCCTTATAGAGAACCGCCTTGGCGATCGGATTGGTCACGACCGCGCGCGCCGCGCCACGCACGACGCTCTCGACCGCGCGCTCGATCGACGCGACCGTCGCCGCCGCATCCTGCGGCCGGGGCGCGCCGAAATCGCCCTGGACCATGCGCCCGACCGGGACGACCGGCAGCGCGCGGGCGAATACGGCCGGCGCCTCTTCCGCGCGCGTCTCCTCGATGGGCGCGTCGATCCCGAGCGCCCGCGCGACGCGGGCGAGATGCGCCGGATCCGCGATCACGAAAAAGGGCGGCAGATGCTCAGCCTCCCGCTCGGCGAAAGCCTTGAGCGTCAACT